>NZ_JAALCR010000025.1 GCF_011065895.1 Paludisphaera rhizosphaerae
GCCCGCGTGGGGGTTGAATCCGGCAGGCCGGGCAACAACCATCCGACTGGGGAGGGGCCATGTTCCGCATCAGCTTTCTGATCTGGGTCGTCGTCCTGGCCGCACTCAACCTGGTCGCGTACAGGTATCTCGACCTCCTGCAAAAGTCGGGAGAAGAGGTGGTCCTGCTCATCGGTCTGATGCCGCTGCTGGACCTCTTCATCCTGTCGTGCTACCTGGCTGTCACGAAGCGATACGCCTTCACCCTGGTGAGCCGCGAGGAGCCGGTCGGCGTCATGCCTCGGCTCGCGGCCTGGAGCTTCGGCTTCCTGCTCCTGGGGATCGCGCTCTGCGTGTTGGTCCCCACGCTGATCCTGGAGTTGTTGGGCTTCTGCTTCAAGACCTACTTGGAGGCGTTCATCCCAGAAGCCCCCTCTCCTCTCAAGGACAGCCTGATCGGGGTCGTCGTCGGCCTCCTCATGTCCGGCCCGCCCGCCCTGCTCTCAGTCATCCTCGCCTTGGTGGGGAGCCGCTACAGGCTCGTTGTCACGCCTCGGTAATCTGCTCGGCTATTCCGAGGCCTCGGCGAAGCGGCGGAGGAGGTCGCGGACCTGGTCGTCCATGAGGCGGCCGACGAGGGTCAACTCGCCGGGCATGAAGGGGAACTTGCGGCCGGCGGACCAGCCGCGATCGTAGGGAGGAGGGCTGAGGAGGACGATGCGGACGCCCTGGAAACGGGGGATGTCGGCGGGCACGCCTTCATTCCAGATCCAGTGGTCCGACTGGTCCTTGGACTTATCGAGCTTCCCGTCGCGGCGGATTCCGCGCCAGGTCCAGAGGTTGAAGGAGCCCTTGGCGGGCGGGCTGTCCTCGCCGACCTCGGCGTCGCGAGCGGCGGCGGCTTCGGCCGGGGTGGGATGTCGGCCTGGGAGCCAGCCTTGCGACGGCTCGCCGACGAGCGCGTCGGCCAGCAAGGTGTGGAGCTGGAAATTGTCCCCCAGGCCGGAGATCTGCACCCGGTAGCCCTTGCCTTCGCCGGGGTGGAGCACCAGGAGCGGCTCGTCGTCGAGGACCTGCATCATCATCCAGAGCAGGCCGGCATAGCCGTACTGGCCGCCCAGGTCGTTGAGCGTCTGCCGCAGGGCGGTTCGCGACCGCGACGCCCTGCGTGCGTCGGGCGACCGGCCCAGCATGGCGACGGCCGCCAGCGAGAACGGCTCGAGCATCTGGAATGAGCCGGTCTCGGCCGGCATCCGCTGGGCGACCTGGTCGCCAAACTCCTCGACGGGGTCCATCTGGTCTTCCGCGTCGGCCGACCGTTTCCGCTTCTTCGGTGCGGCCTTCTTGCATGCGGAAGCGAAGGCGAGCGCCTCAGGGCCGATCTGGCGTTCGATGCGGTTCAGGACGGCTTCAACGGCGATCGTTGGGTCGAGCCCGCGCTCGACGAGGCCTCCGCAGTAGAGGGCGGCCGTCGCGGCGGCGTCGGTTCGGGTGGGGGCGTCGATGATCTTGTCGGCGAGACGACCCATCGCCTTCTCGACGGCCCGCCGGTCGCTGGCTTCTCGGCGGCTGAAAGCGGTCCGGAGCGCTTCGCCCACTTCCTCAATCGACCCCTGGGGGTCGCGCGCCCGCTGAATCGCCTCGGTGATTGCCGAATTGTCGATCATATCCAACTCTCTTCATCGCGGCCCACATCGCCTGGCAGCATGGTACATCAGGCGATGGATTGGCGGCAAGCCTGGGTGGAGGGGGCTTGTTATCCCCTCAGCGACTCATCGACCGTTGCGGGCGCGAGCCAGATGACGGGGACGCCCAGGGCGTAGATGAGGGAGCAGACGGCGCCGACGCGGGGGTAGTCGCCGCCGAGGGCGGCGAAGAGGATGCCGGCGAGGAGGACGCCGGCGGCGGTGGCGAATCGGCCGGAGTTGTAGGCGAGGCCCGCGCCGGAGGCTCGCACGCGGGTCGGGAAGAGTTCGGGGAGGAACACGGCCAGCCAGCCGAAGAAGAGCGTCGCCACGAAGCCCTGGGTGAAGACGACTGGGTGGAACGAAGGCCGCAGCGGGGCGGTGAGCTGGAACATCGCGAACGTCATGGCCGCCGATCCCACGCTTATCAGCAGGTAGCTCGCCCGCCTCCCCAGCCGGCTCGCCAGCCACGCGCCGGCCAGGCAGCCGAGCGTCGCGCCGAGGGCCCACCAGCCCTGCGTCGCCGCCTTGTAGCCCACGTTCGACGCCCCCGCGACCTTGTCCGCCCAGGGGATCATCCACTTGCTCGCCGCCCACGCGCCGACCATCGGGATCGAGCTGAGCAGGATCCCCGTCAGCGTGGCCCGAAGGAGGTCCGGGC
This sequence comes from Paludisphaera rhizosphaerae, assembly GCF_011065895.1. Lineage (NCBI taxonomy): Bacteria > Pseudomonadati > Planctomycetota > Planctomycetia > Isosphaerales > Isosphaeraceae > Paludisphaera > Paludisphaera rhizosphaerae. The sequence continues at coordinate 2,326 of NZ_JAALCR010000025.1, forward strand.
GGAAGAGTTCGCGGAGCCTCGGCGAGCTTGTCGGCCCCCCTTCCTCGCCTCGCGAGGCCAGCCATTTGGGCGACTCGGGCAAGGCCAGCAGGACAACGATCCCGAGCGCCGCCGGGACGCCCGAGAGCTTGAACACCCATCGCCAGGACTCGGCCGTGATCGGCCAGATCCTCGCCAGTTGCGAGAGGAGCAGGATCCCCGCGTTCAGCCCGGCGGAGGTCACGCCCGAGACCAGCGGCCGAGACGCCTCCGGCCAGCACTCGGCCACCAGCGCGACGCCGTTCGGCCACATCCCGCCTACGCCCAGGCCGACCAGGAATCGGAGCAAGAGCATCTGCTCCTGCGAGGTCGCCAAGGCCCCGAGCGCGGCGAAGAACGAGTAGAAGAGGATGCTGATCCCCATCGCCCGCGTCCGGCCGATGCGGTCCCCCAGGTTCCCCAGCGCGATCCCCCCGACCGCCGCCCCCAGCATCAGGGCGGCCGTGAACCTGGCGAACCACTCGCCGCCGAGAGTCGCCGTGTAAGCCTCGCCCATCAGCCCCTTCGACACCGACAGCGAGGCGATCGGCATCAGCCCCAGTTCGACGCCGTCGAAGACCAGGCCCGTGAACGCGGCCGCCAGCACGGCGAGGCGGGCCGAGGGGGAAAGCGGATTGATGCTCATGTTTTCCGACCGTCACGGAGTATGTCGAGACCTCCCTTCTCCCCTGGTGGGAGAAGGTGGCCGAAGGCCGGATGAGGGGGACCCCAACGTCCAACGAGCCCGCCGCCGGTGAAGACCCCCCTCATCCGCCCCTGCGGGGCACCTTCTCCCACCAGGGGAGAAGGGAGGATCGGGGACCTCCACGCGGTCGCATACGATCGGTCAGGCATCCGACGGCGGGGGAAGACCGTCAACATGGCTTCCTCGTGCGGTAAACGTCGATCACCGCGCTGTTGTCCAGGTCGCCCCAGCCCTGGGCTTCGGCCGCTTCCAGCAGGCGGCGGTGGGCGTCGGCCAGCGGGAGGGGGAGGCCGGCGGCGGAGGCGGCTTCGAGCATCAACCGGACGTCGCGGAGGTGCTGGGAGAGCCTCGCCTGCACGGTGTAGTCGTGGTCGATCATCTTGCGGCCCTTGACGTCGATCGCCTTCGAGTAAGCCATGCTCCCCCGGAAGACTTCCAGGGTCGTCGCCGGGTCGAGGCCGATGGCCTCGGCGAACGCCAGGCCCTCGGCGAGCACCGCGCGGTTGAGCCCCAGCACGAGGTTGCTCGCCAGCTTCATCCTGGCCGCGTCTCCCCAGCCGCCGACGTGGAAGACGTTGCGGGCCAGCGCCGACCACAGATCCGCGCAGGCGTCGAACGCCGAGCGATCGCCGCCGACGATCCACGTGGCCTCGCCGCGACGGGTCTGCTCGCTGTTCCCCGAGACGGGCGACGCCAGGTAACGCACGCCGACGGCCGCCAGCCGCGCGCCCATGGCCTCGGATTTCTCGGGCGGGCAGGTCGTGACGTCGATGAAGACCTGGCCGGCGCGGAGCCTCGGGACCAGCGGGCCGAGGACGTCCGCGACGACGTCGCCCGAGTAGAGGCAGACGACGACGCGGTCGCAGTCGACTGCTGTGTCGTCGCTCCAGGTCGCGCCCTGGTCGATCGCGGCGGCGGCTTCCTCGCGGAACCGGCTCCAGACCCGGACGGGACGCCCCTGCTCCAGCAGCCGGAGCGCGACCGCCGAGCCCATCAGGCCCACGCCGATCACGCCGACCGCCGGATTGTCGCCCATGTCGGTATCCCCGAGGGACGAATCGCCCGCACGGGGCGGCATCGTACCCTGCGCCGAGGGCTCGCGAAAGGGCCTCGCCGTCACTTCGACTGCCGCCGGGCCGCCTCGCGCTTCTGCAGCCAGGGAACGAAGTAGAAGGCCGCGAGCCCCCCCGAGATCCCGCCGAAGATCATCGGCAGGATGTCGGCCTGGTGGAGGTGCTCGATCCCGGTGAGCACTCGGTAGAACCAGATCCCACTCCACGCCAGCGCCAGCACGCCCACGACCATCACGAATCGGTACAGCATCGGTCTTCCCCTTCGTGGTTCGAAGGCCGTTCGTCGGCCCTCACGAGGGGCTATCACCGTTCGAAGGCGGAGCGGACGGAATCGGGAGGGAAAACCTGGACGGGGCAGGACGGAAGGCCCGCCGCCGGCATCTCCGGAACGGGTTTGTCAAACCGGGCTCCGGGCGGAAATAATGGGGGCGAAAGAGGCTCCAGTCTGGAACCTCGCATACAATCCTATTCGGCGCGGGTTTTGAGCCTCGGAAAGAGCGACGGAAACCTCTCTTCTCCCACAAGGGGAGAAGCAAGGACGGGCGCCTCCGACGTGCTCGTATCCAGGTCGCGCCGAAAAGGATTGGCCTCGCGACGGGTATATCAGCGCATCTTAGCCCCCAGAGAAAGAACCAACAGCCGTGGCGCGTGAGAAGATCGTCCTCGCCTACAGCGGCGGCCTCGATACGTCGGTGGCCGTCAAGTGGATCAATGAAACGTACGACATGGACGTCATCGCCTACACCTGCGACCTCGGGCAGGGGCAGGACATCCACGCGATCCGCGACAAGGCGCTGAGGACCGGCGCCGTCGAGGCCGTCGCCGAAGACGCGCGGAACCTCTTCATCGACTACTTCGTCTGGCCCTCGCTGATGGCCGGCGCCCTGTACGAGGGCAAGTACCCGCTGGCCACCGCGCTCGGTCGGCCGCTGATCGCCCAGTTGATGGTGCGCGTCGCCCGCGAGCACGGCGCGACGGCCGTCGCCCACGGCTGCACGGGCAAGGGGAACGACCAGGTCCGCTTCGACGTCACCTTCCAGACGCTCGCTCCCGACCTGAAGATCGTCGCCCCGGTCCGCGAGTGGAAGTGGACCCGCACCCAGGAACTCGAGTTCGCCGCCAAGCACGGCATCGAGGTCGAGGCGACCAAGAAGTCGATCTTCTCCACCGACCAGAACATCTGGGGACGCTCGATCGAGGCCGGCATCCTGGAAGACCCCTGGGTCGCGCCCCCCGCCGAGACGTTCCAGTGGACCGTCGACCCCGTCGACGCGCCGAATGAGCCCGAAGAGGTGACCATCGCCTTCGAGTCCGGCCGCCCCGTCGCCATCAACGGCAAGGAGATGGACGGCGTCGAGCTGATCGAGACGGCCAACAAGATCGCCGGCAAGCACGGCGTCGGCCGGATCGACCACATCGAGAACCGGCTCGTCGGCATCAAGTCGCGCGAGATCTACGAGGCCCCCGGCGCGATCCTGCTCCACCACGCCCACAAGGAACTTGAGACGCTCACGCTCTCCAAGGAGTCGGACCGCTTCAAGACGCTGGTCAGCCAGGCCTACGCCGACCTGATCTACAACGGCCTCTGGTTCAGCCAGCTCCACCAGGACCTGATGGCGTTCACCGTCTCCAACCAGCAGCACGTCTCGGGCGACGTCCGGATGAAGCTGTACAAGGGGGGCATGATCGTCGTCGGCCGCAAGAGCCCCAAGAGCCTCTATCGCCACGAACTGGCCACCTACGAAGAAGGCGACCAGTACGACGCCTCCGCCGCCATGGGCTTCATCAAGATCCACGGCCTCGGCCAGACCACCCAGGCCAAGCACCAACTCCTCAACCAGTCGGGCTCCGGCCACCGCCTGGAACTCCCCAGCATCATCCCGCCCGACACCACCAAGTGATCGACCGCCCGGCAAGCTGCGGCCCCGAGTAACCTCCGGGGCCGCAGCGCCGCGCCGGCGGCATTGTGGAGTGGTCCTCCGGCAAGTCCCCCTTGAGGCGCAAAAGGCCAATCGCTCCCTACGGAAGGCCGGTCGCCTCCGGCTTCGGGGGCGAATCCACGACGCTCACGGCTCCGGCGTCGAGCGGTCCTTCGAGGCCCCAGGCGCGGAGCGTGTAGGAAGCCTGAGGGATCCACAGCTCGAAGTCGGTCTCGCCGGGACGCAGCATGACCTGGTCGAGGGCGACGGCGTCGTCGGGCTCTCCTGCGGGAACGACGGCGATCACGACGGGCCAACGGCCGCCGCGCCAGACGCCGGCCACCCTCGTCGCCTGGTTGGCGAACGCCCCGCGGCGATCGGTCGGCTCTCGCCCGATCCGGGGTGGATGGACCACGACGGCGTCGACGGCCGGGTGGACCGACGACTCCGGGAAGAGCGCCTCCGATACGTCCCGAGGAGGCGGCGCCAGCACCACGGGCTCGACGATCGGGCCGAGCCGGCGGATCAGCCCGCGATACACGTCGTTCGGCGATTCGTTGGACAGTTGCCAGATCGTGAACGGCTCGACGCCCGTCTTGCTCCACAGCCTCGCGGCCATGTACCGGCCGACGTTGCGGACTTCGTGCTTGAAGACGTGCCCGTGTCCGGCGTGCACCACCATTTTCACGTCCGGCGGCGAGGCGAATCGTCGGGCGAGTTCGTCGGCCTGGTACTCTTCCCGGGTGTCGAAATCCCCGCCTGCGAAGTCGTAGCCGTCGACCTCGTAACCCAGGCGCAAGGCCGTCCGCAGCAGGTTCCCGAATCGCGGGTCGAGCGAGTAGACCCCCGTCCGCGAGGTCGAATACCCGCGAGCTTTCAGCGCTGTCCCGGGCTCGGCGAGAGCTTCGGCGCAATAGCGGCTGAACCCGGCCTCGCGCAACGGTCCGAGCGTCTGTTCGATCCACGCGCGATGCTCGCTGATGTTGTGGGCCTCCATGATCAGGACCAGTCGCCGTTCCGCCGCGATCCGGGCGACGGCTTCTCGCCACGGGGTCGCGACGAGGGTCGGGGGCGAGTCGGAGACGTCGGACGGGTCGACCAGATCCTGGAGCACGGCGTCGGGGCGTGTCGGGATCTCGCGGGCCTCGCGCGGGCGGCCGAGGATCGCCAGGGAGGTGCTCAACTCCTGCCGTTCGGCCCAGTCGTTGCGATCGGCCGCTTGCTCCAGCAGGACGATGCGCCGCATCAATCCCCGGGGAGAATTCGCCTCGCCCGCTCGGCTGACGAGCAGGCTGCAGAAGGCGAGCAGGCCCGCCGCCGTCGCGCCGAACGCGATCCAACGGAACCGATACGCGCGGCTGCTCTCGGCGAACGCCGCAGCGACCACCCCGCCCGCCGTCATGACGACGACGCCGAGCGCCCCCAGCGCGGCGGGCTCCAACGACGACGGGACCGGCCCGACGACCGCCGTCGGATCGAGCCGCCGCCAACCGTAGACAGCCGTCATCGCCGCCGAAGTCGCCGCGACGATCGCCGCGATCTTTGGGAGCAGCGGGGCCCTGACGAACGCCGCCCCGACCATCGATGACGCCGTCATCAGGCCGAGCGCGACGAACGCCCGCGACCCCGCCGGCGCGAAGTTGGACGCGATCGCCGCGACGAGGAGCGATGCGCCGAGGACCGCGGTTGAAACGGTGATTCGTTTCGATTGCGTCATGTCCATCCCGCCCGCCTTCCGGGGCTCAGGGGGCCGCCCCGTAACCAGTAGACTCGGCCGGCGGGGATTCTCGCCTGCCACCGGGTGAAGAGGCTCTGAACGTCGGACGCGGGAATCACTCCCGGCGTGATGTTAAACATATTTTATATTTGTAAGAAAACCGGATTCTCCACGTTGATAGATGCGGAGCATTTCCCTTACGCATCAGGCGGAACGCCCCTCATGCCTCGAAGAAGCGGTCGGTCGTGCGCGAGGTCGCTGGTTCTCGAATCGCTTGAAGAACGGGCGCTGCTGACCTACGCGACGCCGGGCGCCCCGTTCGATCTCGGCGCAGGGCTGGCGGACGGGACGGAGTTCCGGTCGGCGGTGGACGATCGAGGGCGGGTGACGGTCGTCTGGGATGCGCCGGGGGCGGGCGGGGACCTGGACGTCTTCGCGAGGCGATACGACTCTGGCGGGTCGCCGCTGGGGCCGGCCTTCCTGGTTAACGCGGGGGCGACGGCCGGCGACCAGATCACGCCCCGGATCTCGGCGACGCCTTCGGGCGGGTTCGTGGTCTGCTGGTGGTCGGATTCCCAGGTGTACTTCCAGCGGTACGACCGCGGCGGCGTGCCGCAGGGGAGTGCGCAGCCGCTGGGCGGCACGCAGGGCTTCTCGCAGGAGTTCGAGGTCTTCGGCTACGACGCGACCGGCTTCGTCGTCTACGGCGACGGCTTCCAGTTCCGCTGGTACGACCTGGGCGGGACGCTCACTCGCTCGGAGTCGGACGCCGGGATCACGGCCCAGAAGGGCTGGACGATCATCGAGCCCGACGACCCCGCCCGCGCCGTTCGGCTTTCGTCGTACCAGCTCCTCGTGACCTGGTCGGTGATCAAGCCTCGGACGGTCGGCTCGGACACGGTCTACGACGCCCAGATCCGGTCGATGGTCATCGGCCCCTATGCGCCTTCGGCGGCCTACCTGCTCCTCGACGAGGTCGGACTGACGGACGCCTCGCTCGCCGAGAACCTCTCGCCGCGGATTGTGACGGCCAGCTCTCCGCTGGTCGTCTGGCGCGACGTCGACGCCGACGGCCACCCCGAGTTCAAGTCGCGGACCTACACCAACGAGTCGGGGAGCACCGAGGTCGGCTTCTACGACGGCGTCGGCGACGCCGTTCCCACGGCCATCGAGTCTCTGAACACTACCACGATCGCCGTCCACTACGCCCGGTCCGGTTCGAGCTACGTCCGCATCTGGAAGTCCGGCGACCCGTGGAATCCCTCGACGGGCTCGCCCTGGGTCTGGCAGCTCAACGGCGATCCAATCCCGGTCGACGCCCCCGCCTCGGGCGGGTACGACTCGGTCCGGATCGTGCCGACGGTCGGCCAGGAGTTCTGGACCCTCTGGAGCGACGCGAGTGCGTCGCCCGGCCTGCACGCCCGGCGGTTCTTCACGACGGACGCACCCGAGTTCCACTTCGCCTTCGGCGCCAGGCCGGCCGGCGCATCCCCCGGCGTGCTGACGGTCGGGGAGGCGGACGGGGTCGCGGCCATCGCCGTCTATCGCACCGGCGACCTCTCCTCGACCGCGACGATCCGCTACTCGACGCGCGCCGGCACGGCGGCGGTCCCCGGCTACGATTACACGCCGGTCTCCGGCGTCCTGACGTTTCCCCCCGGTCGGTCCGACGCGATCCTCCTGGTCCCGATCATCAACGACAGCGTCCCGACCGGCTACGTGGATCCGGGCGACACTTTCCCCAACGGCCAGAAGGTCTTCTCCGTCGACTTCTCCGACCCCCAGGGGGCGGCCATGCTCGACAATCCCACGCTGGACGTCCGCATCCTCGACGACGACCCGTACTCGGCCTACGACCTGAGCTTCTTCGACTTCGGCCCGTCCGGGATCTGGACGTGGAATGAGGTCAAGGGCTGGGCCCACATCTCAACTCGCGACCCCGTCGCGATGCTCGCCACGCCCGACCGCTCGCTGTTCGCGGACTTCGGTGCCGACGGCCTCTGGATCTGGGACGGCCGCCGCGGCTGGCGGAAGCTCAACGACCAGGCTCCCGAGGCCATGGTCTACGGGACGGGGAAGGTCCTCTACGCCGATTACGGTTCGGGCGGCCTCTGGCGCTGGAGCGACGCCGGGGGATGGGTCCGGATCAGCACGCTCAACCCGGTCAAGATGGCGACCACCGCGAGCGTCGGCCTCTACGTCGACTTCGGCGCCCAGGGCGTCCAGCGCTGGGCGCCGGGAGCCGGCCTCAGGCTCGTCCAACCCACCTCCCCCGAGGCGATGGTCGTCGACGGGGACGACCTCGTGGCCGACTACGGCGCCGCCGGCCTCTGGCGCTACGGCCTCTCCGGAGCGTCCTGGACGAAGCTCGATCCCCGCGACCCCCGATCCATCGCCGCCGGCCCGATCGGCGTGGTCGTCGACTTCGGCGACGGCAACCTCTGGCGGGCGACGGCCTCCGGCCTGGCCTTCCTCCACGGCGGCGAACTCGTCGGCGCCGCCTTCGGCGAGGACGTCGGCTTCGCGGTCGTCCAGAACGGTTCGGGGTTCGTCCCCGGCCAACTCTGGACCTGGAACTCCAGCAACGTCTGGTCGAAGATCAACGACCTCGCTCCGTCGCGCTTCTTCGCCTCCACCCAGGCCGGCGACCTCATCGCCGACTACGGCCCCAACGGCCTCTGGGATTGGAGCCTCTCCACCGGCTGGCGCAAGATCAACTGGGTCACCCCTCAGGCCGTCGCGCGGATGTAGGTCGACGGTCGCTCATGGGATCATGTGATACTTCCTGAGGACCTCGCGAACCCGGTCGACGGGGATCGCCTCGACGCGCCGGCCCTTGGCGCCGGTCATGTCCTCGGCCTTGAGGAGGGCGTTGCCGACGGCCTCCTCGACGGACTCCAGCGCGGCCTCGAAGAGCGGGGAGACGGCCTCGGTGGGGAGGGGCGATCGGGGGCGGGGTCGTTCGTCGCCGTGGGTCGTCCGCATGTCGGGGGCGGTGGAGAAGGCGACGGCGTAATCCCCGCTGCCGTTGCTGAACGACGAGCCGGTCCGGGCCAGGCCGAACACGGCTCGCGCGGCCAGGCGGCGGAGGTCGCGGGCGTCGAGCGGGGCGTCGGTGGCGACCACGATCAGGCACGACCCGTCCCCCCGGCGCTCGGGGCCTTCGGGAAGGCCGAGGTCATTGGCGGCCAGGCGGAAGGCGTGGCGGCCGAGTTCCTTGCCGACGGGCGCCCCGGCGATCGTCAGCACGCCGCCGTAGTTCGCCTGCACCAGCACGCCGACCGTCCAGCCGCCGAACCGGGCCGGCAGCTTCCGCGAGGATGTGCCGATCCCCCCCTTCCAGCCGAAGCACTCGCAGCCCGTCCCGGCCCCCACGTTCCCCTCGGCGACCGGTCCTGGGGCTGCGTTGCGGATCGCGGCCAGGACGTGCTCGCGACGGACCGGCATGGAGCGGATGTCGTTCAGGCCGCCGTCATTGGTCTCGCCGACCAGGGCGTTGACCGACCGGACGGACTCATCCCCCGGCTGATCCAGCGTGTAGCGGACGACCGCCGCGACGGCCTCGCCGACGGCCAGGGTGTTGGTCAGGACGACGGGCGTCTCGATCGTCCCCAGTTCCTCGACCTGCGTCGAGCCGGCCAGCTTGCCGAAGGCGTTGCCGACGAAGACGGCCCCGGCCGCCTTGTCGCGGAAGAGGTCGCCGCCGTGGGGGAGGATCGCCGTGACCCCGGTTCGGACCGAGTCCCCCTCAACCAGCGTGACCTGCCCCACCTTCACGCCCGAGACGTCCGTGATCGCGTTGAGCGGCCCCGGGTCGAACACCCCCGGCGAGACGCCCAGATCGCGGAGCCTCGGCCGCGCGGGGGGCTCGGCGGCGAGGGCGCCGATCGTCAGGCCGAAAGCCAGGCAAGCCGTTGCGAGCGTCCTCAGTAGAAGGCCCTTCATCCCACCAGTTCCCATGGCATTCAAACTCGACTGGCCCGAGGGGCCGGGTGAGGGCGTCGGACTGTAAGCATGGCGATGGGGGTGGGGACGTCTTCCCCCCTGGAGGGGGAAGACAGACCGGGAAGCGGTCAGATGAGGGGGAAGACCGGCGGCGGATTGAAGCAAGGCGCCGCGATCGAAGGCTTCTGGATCTGCACCCCTCATCCGGCCCTTCGGGCCACCTTCCCCCTCAAGGGGGGAAGGCCGTTACGGTCCCGGATTTCGTCCGATGCACCCTCCGAAATCCGGCGACCCTCACCCGCCGCTCCGCGGCCGTCGGGCTCCCATCAAATCAAAGCTGGCCGGCTTCGGTGATGGTGATCTTGGATGCGGTCTGGCCGCTGCGGGAGCCCAGGGATTCGATCTTCTTGACGATATCGGAGCCCTCGGTCACCTCGCCGAAGACGACGTGCTTGCCGTCGAGCCACGGGCAGGGGATCGTGGTGATGAAGAACTGCGAGCCGTTGGTGTTGGGGCCGGCGTTGGCCATTGAGAGCAGGAACGGCCGGTCGTGCTTGAGCTGGAAGTTCTCGTCGGCGAACTTCGCCCCGTAGATCGACTTGCCGCCGGTCCCGTTGTGGTTGGTGAAGTCGCCGCCCTGCAGCATGAACTCGGGGATGACCCGGTGGAACGACGAGCCCTTGTAGCCGAAGCCCTTCTCATGGGTGCAAAGCGCCCGGAAGTTCTCGGCCGTCTTGGGGGTCACGTCGTCGAACAGCTCCAGGGTGATCCGCCCAGCCGGCTTGCCGTCGATGGCGACGTCGAAATAAACCTTGGGTCTGGCCACGTTGGTCGTCCTCTCTGTCTCTGGCACTGGCGATGCGAAGATCCACGAAACAAGGCAAACCGCCAGGGTACCTTTCACACCCCCGAATCCGCCACCCCGGGGCGGCTTCGTTCGCGCCGGCGACGTGACGAACCCGTCGGACGTAAACGCTTGGCGAAAGACCGTTTGAGGTCCGTTTCACGGCTCCCCGCGATTGGCTTCGATCGGTCGCTTTTGAGACGCTCCGCGCTCAACACGACCACCGAGGAAAGACGGATCTGGGGCCATGGCCACGCTCGTGGCCTTCAACCGGCGTGGGCCGCAGCACGACCGTCGCCGATCGTATGGCCATGCTCGTAAGGACATGAGACCGGCCGTGAACTGGTCGACCCAGCCCTCGCTTCGATTGGCTTCGCCCGCCACGGTCGACGACCGAAGCCGTCTGACGCAACGCGAGGAATACCAAGAAGTTGATGCCATGCCTCGGCTTCCCGCGGTTGGCTTCGTTCGACCATGAACGTTCATCGTCCTGCGTGCCGTGGACACCCTTGGGTGGCCATGAACCGGCGTGGGACGGTTGCCAGACCGTCGCCAGCGCATGGCGACTCGCGGGGCCGTGGTGTTGGGCGAGCGGCCCATCAAACACCTGCCTCGTCCGCGCAATCGACCGCATTGAGAAAGAGCCGGCGTCTCTACTGGAACTATACGACCAGACTCGATTTGCTGTCCGTCTCTAACGCCGGGGGCCATGCGATTGGCGATGGTCGTACAAGCATCCCCAAATTGGTCCTTGGCCATGCAAGAGTAGCCATGGCGACTGGCACGACCCCTGGGGAGGTCACTCGGCGTGGTTTGGTAGAGGCTCGCCTTCGATTGCCTGGACCCGCTCCAACGTTGAACCTGACGATAGGATACCTGGGTCGACGTCGGGGATTTGTTTTCGTGCGGAGAACAGGGCGTAGAGTGCAGACGCATTAGCCATCAGTGCGGCTAAGATTGCCACCAAAGCCAACATCCGACCGATCGTGAATCGAATGCGAGGGATCCTCATTGCCTTGCCGCCTTCCTTTCCGGTTCGAAGTGGCTTGGACAAAACCGATGTCATGACAGACGCGAATCAGGCATTTCCAGGGGATGGCGAGTCTCCGCGAATCCACGAATGGGGGTTCGTCTGGGCCTTTCCAGCGGTTTGCTCATGAGTCGCAGCCTGGTGACCGGTGATCCGGGCCGGGCTGACCGGACCAACCGTTCAACCGCCGCCCAGGTGTATGCCGCCTCGGAGCCAACCGCTGTCAGTATGGCCCCGCGATCGGCGAAGCAGTCAGTGGGGATCGAGCCGGGGGCGGTCATCGGGAGCGGGTGGCCTTCTTCTGCGCGGACGGGGAGGCCACGGGGGTGCCCAGGAAGCAGGAACAGCCCGGGCAGAGCACGGTCTTGCCGCCGTCCTCGATCGAGACGCCGATGGTCCGTCGGCATTGCGGGCACTCGACGGTCCGCAGGAATTTCGACTCGAACCGGCCCACCACGCCGCACGCCGGACAGCGCAACGCCCGGCCGTCTGGGTCCATGTCGCCCGAATATCCGCAGGCCGTACATTCCATGGTCGGGCTCCTGCTACAGATGTACGATTAGATTCTAGGAGGCCGGCGGTCGGGCTTCAAGGGGCGGGGTCGGCTCTCGCTTAATGGTTTCGGCGCGGGCAGAATGACGACAGGGCCAGCCTAACCATAGAGGAGGTCGCGTGCGGACCTTTTCGATTCGCAGCCTGATGGCAGTCGTCGTGGTCGCCGCGATCGGGATGGCGGCGTTCGTGGTGGGCTCGCCGCCCTGGGCGGGGGCCATGCTGTCGCTCAGCTTCTTCGCGCTGACCTGCGCGTTGCTGGGAGTCGCCTTCGGGAGGAACGAGCGACGGATCTACTGGATCGGCTTCGCATCGCTCGGGTGGGCCTACATGGCCCTGATCTACGCGCCCGTCATCGACGTCAAGGTCAGCCGCTACCTGTTCGGCTCGAGGTTGTCCCAGGCCATCTACGACGCGATTCACGCCGAGGCCCCCGCGCCGGGGGGCGGGGGCTTCCAGAGCGTTCCCATCGGCCCGCTCGCAGCCGGCGCCGCAGCCGGGGGTGGAGGTGGAGGCGGAGGCAGAGCGATGGGCGGAGCCGCCGCCCCAAACCCGGCCGACCTCGATCGAGTCGCCATCGCGATCGAGGCGCTCCTGTGGGCGTTCCTCGGCGGGTGGGCGGCGCTCTATTTCGCCTCGGGCGAGGACGGATGCCTGGGTGAGAAGCGGTCCGCCGAGATCACCCGGCCGACCCCCGCCAATCCCACCGCTTGAACCCGTCTCCCAGAATCCTCGCGCGCCCCATCCTGCGGCATCGTGTTTGTCCGCAAGCGATGTCGAAGCCGCGCTGGAGAATCCGGTGGCCGCTCGCAGCCGGTGACTTCAACCGGAAAACGGCCACGGATGAACGCCGATGATGAGCAGATCCTCACCGTCCTTCTTCACCTTCCTGATTCCCATGCGTGTTCATTTGTGTCCATCAGTGGCCTGTCTCTGCCTTTCTCACTCAGCGGATAAACTTGATGCCGCGTGACAGGCCCTCTGATCGTATTGGTGGCTCACTCCGCCTTCTTGCCGGCTCGCTCCATCGCCTGCTTCGCCAGCGTCGCGAGATGGGCCGGGGTGATGCGGCTCGGCAGTTCGGCGGCCGGCGCGCCGGTGACCTTCTCCAATTCCTCGTCGGGGATGGAGACGTCGAAGCGCTCCTCGATGTCCAGGATCAACTCGACCAGGTCCAGGTCGTCCGCGCTGAGCGGCGGATCGCCGATCGGCCGGTTCATGTCGACCTTCGAGCGATCCACGGCGAGTCGTTCGACGATCAGGTCCCGAATGGAGATTTGAACCGGGTCGGAGGGATCGGAGGCGACGGCCGAGCCGGGCTCCGCAGGCGCGATCGGGTTCACCCTCTCTGAGCATCCCGCCAGGACCGCCAACGTGAGGATCAGGGTGCGTCGGTTCATCGCCGCCTCTTGAACGGAGTCGTGAGTCTGGGACGAGGGCTTCGGCCGCCCGCCCTGGACCCTCTACCGAAGTTTACAGCGGTTTACTCGGAAATGGCATCGACCTGAGCGGCCGTTGAACGGATGGCCCGGGCGGGCCGTCGCGGAGGCGGCTGGCTTGCATCATCGTTCGCCGACGCTACAGTGGTCTCCACTGCCCGGAGGACCCACCAGCAGGAGATCCCCCCTTGCGCCAGCGACTATCGGCCCTCGCCCTTGCGTTCTTCTGCTCGACCGCCGCCCTCGCGGACGAGCCCAGGTCGCCGCTTTCGCCGGCGGAGGCCCAGGCGCTCTTCAAGGTCGACCCCGGCTTGAAGATCGAGCTGGTCGCCGCCGAGCCGCTCGTCGTCGACCCTGTGGAGATCGCCTTCGACGAGCGCGGGCGGATGTGGGTCGTCGAGATGCGCGACTATCCCAACGGCCCTCCGGACGGCGGCAAGCCCCTGGGACGCATCAAGGTCCTTGAGGACGTGAACGACGACGGCGTCTACGACAAGGCGACCGTCTTCGCCGACGGCCTCCTGTTCGCCAACGGCCTGATCCCCTGGCGCGACGGCGTGATCGTCACCAAGGCGCCCGCGATCGTATACCTCCGCGACACCGACGGGGACGGCAAGGCCGACTCCAGCGAGACGCTCTACCAGGGCTTCGCCACCGGCAACGTCCAGCTTCGCGTGAGCCACCCGACGCTCGCCCTCGACGGCTGGATGTACGTCGCCAACGGGCTCCGCGGGGGGAAGGTCGTCGCCGCCGACGCCAAGGGGGAGGCGATCGACCTCTCCGGCAAGGACCTGCGGTTCGACCCGATCACTGGCAAGGCCGAGGCCGTCTCCGGCCCCGCCCAGTTCGGGCTCTCGTTCGACGCCTGGGGGAACCGGTTCGTCTGCGACAACCGCCACCACCTGCGGCACGTCGTCTTCCCGGATTGGGCCGCCCAGCGCAACCCTCGGCTGGCCGTCCGCCAGGTCCTGAACGACGTCCCCATCGACGGCGAAGGGGGGCACGTCTACCCGATCAGCAAGTACTGGGTGACCTCCACGCTCCACTCCGGCCAGTTCACGGCCTGCTGCGGCGTCCTCCCCTACACGGGCGACGCCCTCCCCGAAGCCTACCGCATCGCCGCATTCACCTGCGAGCCGACCGGCAACCTCGTCCACGCCGAGATCATGGAGCCCGCCGGCGCAACCTTCCGCTCGAAGGCGATGCGCGAGGGCGTCGAGTTCCTGGCCTCGCCCGACACGTGGTTCCGCCCCGTGAACCTGACCGTCGGGCCGGACGGCGCCCTGTACGTCGCGGACATGTACCGGGCCGTGATCGAGCACCCCGAATGGATGCCCGTCGAGCTGAAGAACCGCCCCGACCTCCGTCTCGGCGAGGATCGCGGCCGGATCTGGCGGGTCGTCGCCGCCGACGCCAAACCCGCCCCCCCCGAGCGCCGGCGGATCGCCCCGGACGCCGACCGCCTCGCCCTGCTCGGCCACCCCAACTCCTGGCAGCGCGACGTCGCCCGGCGACTCATCAAGCAGGATTCGGACAAGTCCTTGCCCGTTGATGCGTTGAAGGCCCTCGTCGCCAGCGACGGCGACAGCCTGGCGCGGGCTCAGGCGGCCTGGCTGCTGGAAGACGCGGGCAAGCTGACCGACGACCTCGTCGCCACGCTGCTGCACGCGGACTCGCCGCGCCTCCGCGAGCAGGCGGTCCTCCTGGCCGGGCCGCGAGTGGCGACGGCCGAGTCGGTCCGAGGGCGCCTCCTCGCCCTGGCCACCGACCCCGACGCGAAGGTCCGCTATCAGGTCGCCCTGGCCCTGGGCGGCTGGAACGACGACCGGAAGGTCGCGCCGCTGGCGACGATCGCCGCCCTGGGCGTGAACGACCGCTGGACGCGCTTGGCGGTCGCCGCCGCGCTGCCGGACCATGCCGGCGACGTCTTCGCCGCCATCGGCGGACGTCTCCCCGCCGACACCACCGACGCCGACCATCTGGCCCTAATCCGCGAACTGGCCGCGCTGGTCGGTTCTGGAAAGGATCCGCAAGAAGTCTTGAGGGTCCTCCGCGCCGTCTTGAACTCCACCTCCAACGCGCAGATGTTGGCTTCTCTGGACGGGCTGGCGGAGGGGGCTGCCCGCGCGCGATCGTCACTCGAACGACTGATCGACGAACTCCCCGACAATGCTCCAAAGGACACGCGAGAGCGGGTCGCCCGGATCGTGACCCAGGCCGCCGCCCTCACGGCCGACGGCCCGACGCGGCTGGTGGCGATCCGCCTGCTCCCCTTCGCCGGCTATGACGCCGCCATGCCCGTACTGTCGAAGCTGCTGGTCGACGACCCGAGCCAGGAGGTCCGCGAGGCCGCCGCGCGGGCGCTGGGGAGCCTCGACCGACCCGAGGCGCTTGACCGTCTGATCGAGCCCTGGCGGTCGTACATGCCGGCCGTCCGCCGCGCCGCGGCCGACGTGCTGATGCGCGACCCGGCGCGGATCAACCGGCTGCTGGACGCGATCGAACAGGGGAAGATCGGCCCCAGCGACCTGGACGCGGCGCAGTCGAAGCGGCTGCTCGCGCACGCTGACGCAACGATTCGCGAACGCGCCGGCAAGCTCTTCGTCCGCCCCGGCGGCCGTCGCGAGGCGATCGAGAAGTACGCCCCCGCGATCACGGCGGCCGGCGACGCCAGGCGGGGCAAGGCCGTCTTCGAGGCCAACTGCGCCACCTGCCATCGCGTGGCGGGGATCGGCGTGGACGTCGGCCCGGACATCGCCGACACCCGCGCCCGCACCCGCGACGCCCTGCTCACCGACATCCTCGACCCCGACCGGGCCATCGACGCCAACTACGTCGCCTACGTCGTCGCCACCTCCGACGGCGCGGTGTACGACGGCGTGGTCGCCGCCCAGACCGCCAGCAGCCTGACCCTCAAGCGCCCCGAGGGGAAGACCGAGGTCCTGCTTCGCTCGGCCATCGACGAGGTCCGCTCCACCGGCCGATCACTCATGCCCGAGGGCTTCGAGGCCAAGATCAGCGTCGACCAGATGGCCGACCTGCTCACCTTCCTGAAGGACTGGCGCTACCAGGACGGAGCCGTTCCGCTGGGGCGATGATGCGGAGCGTCGGCGCCGCCTCGCTGATGGATTTCGGACCCGGGGTGGTTGACAGTTTTCGGCCGAAGGCATAAAAATGGATTGATCGTGCGGCGAACCCTCGCCGCGCGATCTCCAAGACGACGGGGCGTGGATCCTCGCGATCGACGCCTCCGCCATCGCCGGGAGCGGCCGACATCAGGGTCGTGCAACACGGGCGGCAAAGCCCGTCGTCCCTGAACTCCTTCGTCGGCCATCCATTAGGAACGGCGACGCTTCTCGGGAAGCGGTTCTGGATCTCGTCTCTCGGAAGTCGAGCCCCGCCGCGCGCGGATCTCGAACCGTCGCTCATGGGCGATCGGAGTCGTCGATCCTGCGCGCCCGGCGCACGTCATCCTCTTTTCCTTCAAGGATTTTTCCCCATGCATCGCCTCGTCGCTGCATTGCGCGCCGTTGCGCCCGGCCTGGCCTTCGCGACCGCGGCGCTGACGCTCGCGCTGATCGCGGGCTGCTCGGAAGGAACGTCGGGCAACCCGGCGGATTTCGCGGGCCCGCTCGACACGTCGAAGGCTCAGAAGAGCGACGACGCGCCGGCCCTTGAGCCGGGCGTCGGCTACGACGGCTCCGGCAAGCCGATCTCCAAGAAGAAGCACTGATTCGGCTCGCCCGACGAGTCCTCTTCTCCCTTTTCAGGATTATCCTCTGATGAAAGTCCGCCGCGGTTTCACGCTGATCGAATTGCTTGTGGTCATCGCCATCATCGCCGTGTTGATCGCCCTCTTGTTGCCGGCCGTGCAGAGCGCTCGCGAGGCCGCCCGCCGCGCCCAGTGCGTGAACAACCTGAAGCAGATCGGCCTGGCCATCCACAACTACATCTCGGCGAACGAGGTCGTCCCGCCCAACGGCTACAACATCCGCTACGTCACGCCGCCGACCTACTACACGACGGCCTCGGACAAGGTTCGTCTGATGCCGTTCATGGAGCAGCAGACGCTCTCCAACGCCTACAACTTCAACATCCAGGACCGGGGCTACAGCTTCAGCCAGATCACCCAGGTGACGGTCTGGTCGTCGTTGGTCTCCTCGCTGAACTGCCCGTCCGACCCGAACCCGGGCAACAACGGCTACACCTTCAATAGCCAGACGTACAAGGTCGGCACGACCAACTACCACATGAGCGGCGGCCCGAACCGCTGGAACAACAACGGCGGCGTGGTCAACGGCGTCGCCTACTGGATGAACCCCGGCACGTACTTCGGCGCCCCCGTGACGATCGCCGCGGTCACCGACGGCACGTCCAACACCATCGCCTACGGCGAGGTCGTGAAGGGGAAGAACGGGGCCAACATCCCCGGCACGAACCTCTGCTACCTGATCGCCGGGACGCTCAACAAGGGCTACCTCGACGACATCAACGTCTGCCAGTCGTCCAACAGCGCCCTCTGGGACTACAAGGGCGAGTACTGGACCGAGCAGTCCACCCACCGCGGCGGGCCGTTCTACGAGGTCATGCCGCCCAACAAGAAGTCCTGCATGAACCCCAACGGTGGGACGTGGGCCTACCAGGACCACTTCATCACCGCGTCCTCGTTCCACTCCGGCGGCGTCAACGTGATGATGCTGGACGGCTCGGTCCGGTTCATCAAGGACAGCATCAACGTCGTGACGTGGATCGGCCTGGGCTCGATCAACGGCGGCGAGGTGATCTCCAACGACAGCTTCTGAATCCGCCTCGCCCCTCGGCTTCGGCCGAGGGGCGCGGGGCGCGATCCGTCCTCACCTCTTGAGGGCGACCTCCTTCGACTTCGGCCCCAGGTCGAGCGTCTTGTAGGCGTCGGCGAACTCGGTGATCTCGATGACGCGGCCGGCGGGGACGTCGCGGAAGGTCTGGGTGGATTTGGTCGTCGGCCAGTAGACCTCGATCGACGCGGCGGCTCCGGCGTCGGCCAGGCCGATGGTCTGCTCCAGCGTGTTGGCCCCGAAGCTGCTGCCCGAGGATACCGTCCGATAGAGGGTCTTCGATTTGGGCCCGGCCGTGACGACCTTGATCCGGGCTCCGACGGCCGCCCTGTTGGACCGGGCGCCGACGAGTCGGAGCGTCAACGTCTTCCGGCCGTGGCCGGGGTTCTGGAAGAGGACGTTGTGGTAGCTGTCGCCGTCGACGGCGCCCCCCATCTGGGCGAAGATGTCCACGTCGCCGTCGCGGTCGTAGTCGCCGCAGGCCACGGCGTGGCCCTTCTGAAGGTGGCCCACGCCCGCCGCGCCGGTGACCTCGGAGAACCGCGCGCCGTCGACGTTCTTGAACATCCGGTTGGGCATGAGGCTGGCGATGCTGGGCTCGCCTGTACCCAGGTAGAAGTCGAGGAAGCCGTCCTCGTCGAAGTCGGCGAAGTTGCTCCCCATCGCGGCGAAGCACATGTCGAGCCCGGCTTCGCGGGCGCGGTCGATGAACCCTCGGCCGCTCTCGTTGTGGTACAGCTTGTTGGGGTATCGGCCGTGCGGGCGGCCGAGGAGGCCCTTGACGACGTCGGCCAGCGCGCGGTCGTAGCTGGTGGCGAAGACGTCTTCCCAGCCGTCGTTGTCGTAGTCGAACGCCCAGCAGGAGAAGCCGGTGACGGGCCCGCGGACGCCCATCTCGTCAGAGGCGTCGACGAACCGGCCGCCGTCGTTGCGGTAGAGGATCGCCCGGCCGTTGAGGTAGTTCATGAACAGATCAGGATCGCCGTCGTTGTCGATGTCGGTCCAGCAGGCGCCCTTGCAGAAGGTGCGCAGAGAGTTCTCAAGGCCGACGGCCGCGGTGACGTCCTCGAACGAGCCGTCGCCCTTGTTGCGATAGAGCTTGTTCGGTCGGCGCTCGTCGCAGATGAAGAGGTCGACGTGGCCGTCGTTGTCGTAGTCGGCCCAGGCGGCGGAGTTCGAGTTCACGGCCGCGGCCAGGCCGGCCTTCTCGGTGACGTCCTCGAAGCCGGTCCCCGTGTTGCGCAGGAGCGAAGGCCGCACGGGCCGGGCGATCCAGGCGCCGCGAGGGATGAAGACGTCCATCCGGCCGTCGTTGTCGTAGTCCGCCTGGACGGCGAAGAGGCCGCCGTACTGCTCCGACAGGCCGACCGATTCAGTGCGATCCTCGAAGCTCCCGTCCCCCTTGTTGTGATAAAAGGCGGCGCACTGCTTGTAGTCGAAGCTCGTGGTGAACAGGTCGAGCAGACCGTCGCCGTCGAAGTCCTCCATGATCGCCCCGCCGGCCTGGTTGAAGCGGTTGACGCCGGCGTCGGCGCCGACGTCGCGGAACCGGCCGACGTCGAACTCGGATTTGACGAACGGACCCAGGTCGAGGAGGAAGCGGGGGTCGACCTTGTCGGGATACTGGCCCAGCGTCATGTGGGCGATGTTCAGCAACCAGGCGGCCTCCAGGTCGTCCGGGAACCGCTCCAGCAGCTCGCTGAAGAAGCCGACGGCGGCCTTTGAGCCGGCGGTCTTGGTGTGCCTGGCCGCCTCGGAGATCGGCAGGATGCAGGAGCTTTCGCCGCGACACATCACGCAGTTGTCGTTCTCCCCCTTACGCAGCGCGGCGACTCCCTGGAGATAAACCAGAGTGGGGAGGATCCGGGCCGCCAGGACGTCATCGGACTCGGCGGCGGCGCGGGCCTTCGCCAGGGCTTCGCCTGCGGCGGCCGGGTCGCCGTCGGCCAGCAGCAGGGTGGCGCGCGTGAGGGCGTTGTTGATTCGGTTCGGAGTCGGGAGGTTCGCGGACGCCTCCACCTTCTCGATCGCCGCGATCTCGCGCCGGGCGACGTCCAGCCAGTGCTTGCGAACTTCCGCCGGAGAGGCCGTCGGCTCCCAGGGAGAGGCCGCCGCCACGATCAGCGCGAATCCGCTGGCGTCGATCGGCAGCCGCTTCTGGTAATTCAGCGGCCTCTTCTCCATCGTCCACGCGGCCGCCTGCGGGTGCATCATCCTCATGCCGGCCGCAACGGCGCCCAACGCCGCCAGGCCGAGGAACGCCGCGGCCGCGACCCCCATGCGGCGGCGGCCGTCCTGCTTGTCGTCCTTCATCGTTCGCCCTCTGTTATGGATGAATGTCGCTCGATGCGGGCTATCGACGCTCGTCCCAGACGCAACGCGCAACGGGGCGCGGCCGGTCGGTCGGTCGACCGGCGCAACGTCGTCGGGGGCGCGTGAGAACGACGCCCCAGGGCGCGGGAGGTGCGTAACTCGATCCGATCAGGCGACGGGGCGTCGCGGAGGTCGTTGGACGCCCGCCAGTTCAGGGGTGGGCCGTTGAGGAGGACCTTCAAGGGGGACGAGACGGCCTCTCTTCGGTTCGCGCGGGGACGCGTCCATGAGGCCGAGGCAGAGTTCACGCCCGAGGAACGGCGCCGCCGGCGGAGGGGCCGGGAGATCGCCGGATCCGCCCGAGCACGAGGGCCCGGAGCACGGAGGGACGCGGCCTGGAGGAGGCGCGTCGGATTCTTCCAGATCGTCCAGCGCCGTCAGGACGGCCGACCGCGGAGATCCGCCGGAATGCACCCGCGACGAGCAGCCCGCCTGGACCGATCGGGGCGCGATCGCGCCCAGGACGGCCAGCGCGACGAGCACGATGACCGCGGCGGGCCTCGGGGATGGTCGGCGGATTCGGATCAACTCTCGGCCCTTCAACCGGGACGAAGGCCCCGGCAGGCGCACGCACGTGATGAATGGAGACGCTATGATGATATCCGCCCGCCGTCCGGTTGACCATTCGAATCGGGCGGCCGAGCTTTCTGAGATCCACATCGTGCGAGGTGCGCCAGTCCGATGAGCCAGGTCGACGAGCGCGAGGAGAGCTTCGAGGAGCGCCCGGACCCGCTCGACGAGGCCGCGATCGAGGCCGTCGCCGCCGCGGCGATGGAACCGGGGGCGGTCTCGCCTGAGCCCGAGGACGCCGGACCGGTCGAGCCGATCGTCGAGCGTTGCGAGCGATTGAGCCTGGACGTTCCCACCCGGCTGCGGCTGTTCCAGGCGTGCTGCCGGATGATCCACGGCGAGCACCAGCGGGGGCGGATCCTCGGCGATCTGACGGCCCCGCGACTGGGCCTGACCGCCGACGACGAGCCGGCTGAGATTCCCCCCCTGCCCGACCTCGACCCGGAAGCCCTTGACGCCTGCACCAGTCCGGAGCAGGTTCTGGGCGAGCCCCTCACCACGGCCGCCGACGTTTACGCACTGGGCGCGATTCTGTACGAATTGCTGACCGGCCGGGCACCGGTCGACGTCGACCCTTCCGACCCCTCGGCCACGGCGAAGGCGATCAGCGAACAGGCCCCGGAGCGTCCCAGTCGCGCTGCGCCCGGAGATCGGCGAGCGGCCATCGGCCGCGATCTCGATGCGATCGTGCTGGAGGCTCTGCGGAAGGAGCCCGAGCGGCGATACGCCTCGGCCGCGGCGCTGGCGGACGACCTCGACGCCTCCTTCGCCGGCCTCCCCGTCCGCGCCGGCAGGACGTCCGAGTGGGGCCGGGTCGCTCGGTTCATTGGGCGTCGGAAGTGGGTTGTGGGGGTGTCCACGGCGGCGCTGCTGGGGATGATCGGCTGGGGATGGTGGATGATCCACCGGACGCGGGATTTGACGGACCAACTCGACCGCGCCGGCGAGGCGGCCGCCGGGACGCAGCGGGTCATGGCCCTGATGACCGACCGCCTGACGGACGACGAGGAGCCGACCGACGACGACGGCGAACTCCGCCACGACCTGCTGACGGCCGCTCGCGAGCATTACGAGCGAGTCCTCAGCGCGAACTCCGGCGAGGCTCCCGAAGCGAAGATCGACGCGGCCGACGCCAAATCGCGGATCGCGGCGATCGATCTGGCGCTGGATCACAAGGCGGAGGCCGCCGGCGGCTATCTGACCGCGGCCGACATGTGGCGCGACCTCGCCTACGAGCACCTGGGCGATCCCGGGCCGGCCTTCCGCCTGGCCGAGGCCCGCGCGGGGCTTTCCCGGGCGCTCGACGCGGGTACGAAGGGCTCGGCGGCCGAGGCCGCGCTCGCTCCCCTGGAGTTGGCCCGCGAGAACTACCGGGTCCTCGCCGACTCCCAGCCCAGCGAATCCCTGTATCGTCGCCGACTGGCGCGCGTCCTGTACGACGAGGCCGATCTTCAGCGCCGGCTGGGGAAGACGTCCGCGGCGCTGGCCGCGGCGCGATCGGCGGTCAGCCTGCTGGAAGAACTGGCCTGGACGCGGCCGCGCGACGTTGAGACCCGCGTCGCGGCGTCGGCCGCGTTCGGTCGGCTCGCCCGGATCCTCGGCGACCGCGACGACGGCCTCCGGGGCGCTTACGAGGCGCTGAACCGGGCGGTCTTGCTGCTGGACGCGACCCCGGAGCCGGCGCGGGAGTCGCCTCGGATCGCCTTCGAGACGGCCTGCCGGCTCATCGACCTGGCCGAGCTTCAGCGGTCGGCCGGGGGAGTGCAACCGGCGGCCGCCACGATCGCCCGCGCCTCGTTGCTGCTGGACGGCCTGCTGGTGAAGGCGCCCGACGACGTCCGCTACCGCATCGAGGCGGCCACGGCGCTGAACATGGAGGCTGAGATCCTCCGCGCCCAGGGCCTTCGCGACGAGGCGACGGCCCGCCTCGACCGGGCCCGCCCTCTGCTCGACCGCCTGGTCGCCGAGCATCCCACCGAGCGTCGGTACGTCGTGGGGCTGGCCGTTTCGCGAGGCGTCCGCGGCCGGATGCTGATCCAGGCCGGCAAGCTCCCCGAAGCCCTGAAGTCCTTCCAGGGCGCCGCCGACCTGCTCGACGGACTCAAGGACCAGGACCGCGAGGCGGCCGACGCCTACTCCTTGGCCTGCAACCTCTCGCTGGGCCTGACCCTGATCGGGGCCAAGGAAGGGGGCAAGCCAATCGAGGACGACGCCGATCCCAGCCTCACCCCCGCCGACCGCGCCCGCCGCAAGGTCTACGGCCGTCGCGCCGTGGCCGCCCTGCGCCAGGCCGTAGCCAAGGGCTGGAACCAGCCCGACCTCTACCGGAACGACCCCGTCCTCGACCCCCTCCGCCGTCGCGACGACTTCCGGAAACTTATGATCGAACTCGCCGCCAGCCCGGAGCCGGCGGCGAAGCCCTGAACGAGGTCGGGGTCGTCCTCGATCCGTCACGATCCCGTCGGCGCGGCGGTGGGGGTTGGCTGGCCGTTGGCGACGGGAGGTTGCGGCGGGGCCAGCGAGCGGCCTTCCAGGTCCAGGAGCCGGCGGTAGACTCCCAGGGCCTCGGCGTCCCGGAGCTTCGTCAGGTTGGCGCCGAGGATCACGCTGTCGGCCCGCTCCAGCAGACGCTGGTATTTCACCCAGTTGCGCTCGGGGCTGCGCGCGACCGAGGGGTCGGTGCGGCGGGAGATGAAGCGCTGCATGAGCGACTGGTATTCGGGCTGAGCTTCCAGCACGCGGCGGATCTCGTCGTGCTCCTCGGCGAGGATCCGGGAAGCGTCGGGGTGGAGGGGGACGGTCAATTCGGGCCAGCGGTCGGCCAGGACGGACCGGAGTTTCGCCACATTCACGGAGCCGGGCCGCATCGTCCCGCCGGGCCCCTGCCCCGGACCGGGCCGGTCGTTCGTGGGGGGCTCCTGGATCGCCGCGCGGTGGTCGTTGTGGTCGGCGGCCGGAGCCGGCGGAGCGGCCGGCGCGGGGGGCTGGTTCGGATTCTGGCCGCGGTTGCGGAAGGAGTTGCGGGCCGGATCGAGCTCCTTCGCCTTGGCCCGGGCCTTCGTCAGCCGGTCCTCGCCGTTGAGCTTCAGGAGCGCGGAGAGCCCTTCCAGGGCCGCCCGCTGCATGGGGGAGGCGGCGGCGAGAACCGTCGACCAGGGGGCGTCCTGGGGGAGCAGGCCCGTGGCCGGATCGTCGTCGTTCTTGGCGAACCGGGACTTGTCGCGGAGGAGCCGGTCGGAGGTGGAGACCGGGATGTCCACGGTGTCCGAGGTCAGCAAAACGTGGGTGAAGGCCTCGGCGTACGAGGTTCGGCCGTCGCCGTCGAAGTCGGGCCTGGCGACGGACCGGCCGGTGCGGGTCTCGCCCAGGAGGGCTTCGAAGAACGAGGTGGAGAACTCATGGTAGTCCTCCTCGTCGATATCCGGCGTGCAGCCGGCGGCCGTCCGCGAGGCGACCGTGGAGAAGAACCCGGCGCGGGGGTGCTTGGCGAACCCCTTCGAGGGATCGCCCTCGTTGTAGATCACGTTGGCGAACCCGCCCGAGTAGCACTGGACCATCACCAGCGTCACGTCCACGTCCGGGCTGACCTTGTCCAGGTCGGCGACGAACTGCTTCATCGTGATCGCGTTCGGCGCTCCCGGCATGACCAGGGTGGTGTTTCGCGGGTTGTTTCGGTCGGCCGCGTCCGGGCCGCCGTGACCGGTGAAGTAGACCAGAAGCTGTTCGCCTGGCGGCAGCGACCGGCCGACCTGCTCGAACCAGGCGTTGACGTTGGCGACGCTGGAGGGCCCGACGATGCCCGGGAGGTGGACCTTCTCATACCGCATGTCGGCGTCGTTGCTGCCGGTGAGGATCATTCCCAGGGCCTTGGTGAACCGCTGGTCCTCGCTCTCCCGCAGCCGGAACTGCACGGAGTTCCGCGCCCCGCCGTCGCCGAAGTAGACGTCGTGGCGAACGCCCCCCATGCCGACGCCGGCGAGCACCCGCCGGAAGTATTCGACGTTCTTCTCCAGCGAGATCTGGTTGTGCGAAGGCGGCCCGCCCCCGAAGGTCAGGACGATCGTCCCGCCCTGCCCTGTCGCCGCCGTCGCCGCGACCCCCGCCCAAACTCCCAGCAGCCCGACGACGCGTCGCATGTCTTTGATCCTTTGCAAGGTGCCGTTCCGCGACCGCGCGGCGGGGAGGGTCGTGCGCGCGGGCCCCAATCCAATAACATAGCGTCGTCGCGGCCGATATTGGATCGGATTTCCGCCTCCCCACGTTTTCCGGCACGTCCTGGACTGGGCGTCGACGGCGGATGCGATTCGTTTTCGGGGGATTTCCTGAAAAGTCGGATTGGCTGGTCGTTTCAGCGCCACTACATGTCGAAATCGTGCCCGCGATTGATTGAGGAGCGTCGATCTTGGCTGAAGGCAGCAAACGATCGGTGGAGGCGGGGCTTCGGACGTTGTTCGAGGCCGGGGCCGCCGTGGGCCGATCCGACGCCGAGCTGCTCGACGTCTTCCTCGAGGCGGGCGGGCCGGCCGCCGAGGCGGCCTTCGCGGCGATCGTGGAGAGGCACGGGCCGATGGTCTGGCGAGTCTGTCGCGACGTCCTCCGCGAGTCGAACGACGCCGACGACGCGTTCCAGGCGACGTTCCTGATCCTCGCCCGACGCGCCCGGGAGATCCGCAAGCGATCGGCGCTCGAATCGTGGCTCTACGGCACGGCCCTTCGCGTGGCTCGTTGCGCTCGCAACGGGGCGGCTCGCAGACGCAAGCGGGACGAGGCCGCGGCCGTTCGGGAGCCGAAGCCGACCGGGGTGGACGTCGACCGCTCCGACGAGGCGATCGTCGTCCACGAGGAGGTCGGAAGGCTTCCGGAGAAGCTCCGCTCCCCGCTCCTGCTCTGCTACTTCGAGGGCCTCACGCACGAGCAGGCCGCGAGCCGGCTCGGCTGGCCGGTCGGGACCGTCCGGAGCCGCATGGCCGAGGCGCGCGACCGGCTCCGGCCGAGGCTCCTGAAGCGAGGCGTCGGCCCTTCAGCCGCGATTCTGGCGGCTGCGGGCCGGGCTCAGGCTGCGGCCGTCGTGCCGCCGGCGCTGGCCTCGGCCACGGTCCAGATGGCGATCGGGGCGACGGCCGCCGGGACGGTCCCGGCCGCTGTCGCCGCCCTGGTGGAAGAGGCGTCCTGGGAGACGACCGTCATGAAGCTCGCGAAGCTCGCGCTGGGCCTGGTCGCCGCCGCGCTCGTCGGAACGGCCGGCCTGAAGTACACGGCGATGGCGGAGCGGCCGCAAGACGCCGCTGAGGCCGCCCAACCTCCCAGGGGCGAACCGATCACCGTCGCCGTCGTCGAGTCGAAGCCCGTTACGATCGCCGAGCGATACGTCGGTCGGATCGAGTCGCACCATCACATCGAGGTCCGCGCTCCGCAGTCAGGCTATCTGGAGGCGATCCCGATCAAGGCGGGCCAGACGGTCAAGCAGGGCGATCTGCTGTTTCAACTCGGCTCGGTCGAGAACGGAGGAAGGCCCGACGCCGCGAAGGGGAGCAAGGCCGTCTCCATCCTGGCCCTGTTCGACGGCATGATCGGCGATCTCCCCCGCCAGCAGGGGAGCTTCGTCCGCGAGGGCGAGACCCTGGCGAGCCTCTTCGACAACAGCCGGGTCCGGGTCGCTTTCAACGTCCCCGAGGCCCGGTACCTCCAGGAAATGCGCGAGACGGCCGAGGCGAAGGAGGCCCGCAAGATCGAGCTGCTCCTGTCCGGCGACCGCAAGTTCCCTCAGCCTGGCAAGCTCGTCTCCCAGGACGCCCGGTTCAACGCCGAGACCGGAACCATCCCCTTCTACGCGGAGTTCTCGAACCCGGACCGCCTGCTGCGAGACGGCCAGTCCGGCGTCGTGTCGATCAGTTGGGTCGAAACCGACGCGATCACCATCCCCCAGCGGGCGACCCGTGAAACCCGCAACAGTCGCTACGTCTACGTCGTCGACAAGGACGGCGTCACCCATCGCCGCGAGATCGACGTCCGGGCCGAGGTGGACGAACTGTTCGTCGTCCAGAAGGGCCTCGAAGCGGGCGAGCGGATCGTCGTCGACGGAGTCCGGCAGGTCGTGGACGGTAAGAAGGTGGAGCGCTGAGCGAGGCCGGAGCAGGAGTGCGTCAATCCGATCCACAGCCAAGTTCCCTCTCCCGGGGGGAGAGGGGACGAATCGGAGGGCTCGCCGGGCGTTTCGGTACAGGCGAATCGAGTCAGTGCCGCCGGCATCATGGAGACTTCGGTCTGGGCTTCTCGCGTTCGGCCCGCCACCTGGCGGCTTCCTCGGGCCGACCGAGGCGGTCGTAGAGGTCGGCCAGCAGGCCGGGGATCTCGTCGAGCTTGGCGGCGAACATGGGCGGGAGCTTCGCCCGACGCTCGGTCAGTCCGCGGTGGGCGGCCAGCAGGAGGGGCTCGGCCTCGGCGAGTTTCCCCTGGGCCAGCATCGCCCGGCCGAGCAGGCCCTTGAGGTGGAAGGTGATCCAGTGGTCGGGCTGCTTGGCCTCAAAGCCGGCGAGCAACTCGCGGACGAGCGGCTCGGCGTCCTTCTCGCGGTGGTCGGCGAACCGAACGTCGATCAGGTGCTGGAGGATCCGGGTCGTCTGCCCCGCGCCGGGGGGAAAGCCCCGGCGGGCGCGCGCGAGGGCGTCGGCCAGCTCGCGGTCAGCCTCGGCGTACTGGCGGAGGTCCTCGAAGAAACAGCCGAGATTGTAGATGTGAACCACTAACTCGGGATGGTCCGGCGGCAGAGCCCCGCGCGCGGCCTCGACCGTCTCGCGGTAGATGGGCCCGGCGAGGTCGTCGCGGCCCTGGCTGTGCCTGGCGTCCGCAAGCCCCATCAGGTAGGTCAGCGTGTCGACGTGGGTCGGCCCCAGGCGTCGCCGCGCGGCTGCCGTCAGCGATTCATAGGCCGCCGCCGCCTCGTCGAATCGACCCAGCCCGGCCAGGTCGACGGCGACGTTGTTGGCGACGATCATGGTCTCCGGCGCCTCGTCCGTGAGGATGCGGCGATAGACCGCCAGCGCCCGGCGCTTCATCTCCATCCCGCGTTCGCGGTCGCCCCCATCGGCGACGATCTGCCCCAGGGTGTTGAGAACCTGGGCCGCCTCGTAACTCTCGGGTCCGAACGCCTTCTCGCGGCCCGCAAGGGCGCGTTCGAAGAGCCGCCGGGCCTCCTCCGGCCGGTCGAGCGTCATGGCGACCACGCCCAGGTTGTGGACGAATAACAGGACGCTCGGGTTGTCGGGCCCGAGGGTCGGCTCTAACTGAGCGATCATGTCGCGGTCGAGCTTCTCGGCCTTGTCGTAGAGGCCGCCGCGACGATAGGTGACGGCCAGGTCGTCGGCGACGTTGATCGTCTCAGGATCGGGGAGCGGCGCAGTGGCGCGGGCCAACTCCAGAGCCCGCTCCAGGTGGTGGACGGCCTCCGGATAGGCGCCCAGCCCCTGGTAGGTCCGGCCGACCGTACGGCGGACGGCGGCCTCAACCCTGGGCCGGCCGGCGAACCGGCCGTCGAGGCCGGCGGCGACTCCGTCCAGCAGCGTGCGAACTTTCAGGTCCGGGTCGGGCGACCGGCCGGACGCCACCTGGGTGGAAGGGTCAGCCTGGCCGATCAGGGCCTCGGTCAGGATCGAGTTCACTTCGCGGGCGACCGCCGCCTCGCCGTCGGCCCGCTCGCGCTGGGCGGACTCGGCGAACCTGGCTTCATCGGCCGCGTCGCGTTGACGGCGGGCCTCCATCATGCCGAGCGTCGCCGCGACTGTCCCGACCGCCAGCGACGACAGCACCGCCGCGACGGCCGACACCGCGACTCGGTGGCGACGGACGAATTTGAACGCCCGGTAACGGGCCGTCGGCGGGCCGGCCGAGACCAGTTCATGGTTGAGGAACCGCTCCAGGTCGGCGCCGAACGCCGCGGCCGAGTCATACCGCCGCGACCGATCCTTCTCCAACGCCTTCATCACCACCCAGTCCAGATCCCCACGCACGAAACGGCCCAGCCGCACGGGCTCGGCGTCGCGGTTCGCCGCCACCGAGGGGAGGTCGGCCGCCGAGCCTATCCGGCTGGAGGGCGGCGGCGGTTCGTCCTCGCGGATCGCCCGCAGGATCTCGTGCCACGCGGCGCGACGCAGCGTGTCGCGGCCGATCGGCGGCGTCCCCGTCAGCAGCTCGTAGAGCATCGCCCCCAACGCGTAAACGTCGGCGCGGGTGTCCACGTCGCGGGCCTCCGCCCCCGCCTGCTCGGGCGCCATGTACAAGGGCGTCCCCGCCACCGAACCCGGCGACGAGTCGAGCGTCTGCTCCGTCAACGCCGCGCCCCCCACCGCCTTCGCCAGCCCGAAGTCGATCACCTTGGGCGACGCCGCGCCGTCGAGTTCCTCCACCAGCACGTTCGACGGCTTCAAATCGCGGTGGATCACCCCCTTTTGATGGGCGTGCTGCACGGCCGAGCAGACCTTGCGGAACAGCTCCAATCGATCGGCCACCGGCAGCCGCTTCGAGTCGCAGTACTCGGTCAGCGGCGCGCCCTTGACCAGCTCCATGACGAAGAACGGCCGGCCGTCGGCGGCGGCGCCGGCGTCGAGGACCTTGGCGATGTTGGGATGGTCCATCACGGCCAGGGCCTGGCGTTCCGCCTCGAACCGCAAGAGCACCGACCGCGAGTCCATCCCCGGGTTGACCAGCTTGACGGCCACGGGGCGTTTCACCGGAGCGACCTGCTCGGCCCGGTAGACCGTCCCCATCCCGCCCCGACCGATCTCGGGACCGACGAGGTACCGCCCCGCCAGCAGTTGACCCGTCGCGCCGGCTGGCGGCAAGCCTTCCGACTGAGGAAGCGAGCCGATCAGCTCAGTGGGGGGCTCGAACGAGGAGACGCCGGCCGCCGGCCGGTTCATGAAGCTGCCGTCCGCTTGATGGGCTTCGAGCAGCGCGTCGACGCGGGCTCTGGCCTCCGGGTCTTCGGTGCAGGCCTGGTCGAGATAGGCCGCGCGGGCGGCTGGATCTTCGATCTCCAGCGCGGCGAGAAAGATGGAACGGTCGGTCATCGATTCGTCCGGATGGAGCGGGCTGGATTTGGAGAGGTGGGAACAGCATATGCGATCGGCGGGGCCTCGGGAATCGCCCGAGGCCCCGCCGTGCGTGTCAGGCCGTCAAGAACGAGGCGACCCCCTTCCGTCCGGAGGTGGTCGACGGCCAGCCCAACTCGGCCAGCGCCGCGTCAACCGCCGCGATCGACGACCGGGCCGTGGAGGCGGAGCCGGCCAGCGACGTGGGCGGGATCCAGCGGACCACGTCGATGCTCGACCGATCCTTGATGTAATCTTCGTACTGGCCGTCGGTCCGAAGCTGGACGATGAACGTGTCGGCTCCGGGGCCGCCGGTCAGGTCTTCGCGATAGTCGTACGAGCCGGCGTAGAGGGTGTCGTTCCCCTCCTCGCCGTAGAGCGTGTCATAACCTCCTTCGCCGTACAACTCGTCGTTCCCCTTGCCGCCGCGGAGGGTGTCGTTCCCCTCAGAGCCCCATGAGTGGCCCCAGTTGTCGCCGTAGAGGGTGTCGTTGCCGTCGAGGCCGTTGAGGTAGTCCGAGTTCAGTTCTCCGTACATGTAATCCGACCCGCCGCCGCCGTACATCACGTCGTTCCCGGCGCCGCCGAAGAGGACGTTGGTCCCGCCGGCAGTGGCGTTGTAGATGTTCTCGGCGTCGCCCCAGATCGTGTCGGCGCCGTTGTTGCCGTAGATCGTGTCATCGCCGAAGCCGCCGTTGAGCGTGTAGTCGTCGCCGATGAGGAGGTCGTCGCCGCCCTGGCCGGCGAGGGTGTCGCGCCCGAGGCCGCCGTAGATCGTGTCGCGCTCCCAGCCGCTGTCGGCGATGAATCGATCGTCGCCCCAAAGAGAGTCGTCGCCGTCGCCGCCGTGGATGTAGTCGCCGCCGAGGTCGCCGGAGATCGAGTCCGAGCCGCCGAGGCCGAACAGGATGTCCGCGCCGTCCCCGCCGAAGATCTCGTCGTTCCCGAAGGGGCCGTTGAGGTCGTCCCCGTCGATCTGATCCCGGCCGCCGCCGCCCCAGATGTGGTCGTTGCCGGCCTGGCCGTACAACTTGTCGAGGCCCGAGCCGAACGCGGGATTGGTCTCGTCGCCGTAGATCCAGTCGTCGCCCCAGCCGCCGTAGACCTTGTCGTCGCCCTCGTTGCCGATGAGGACGTCGTTGCCTCCTTCCCCGTAGATCTCGTCGTCGCCTTCGTTGCCGTAGATCGTATCCGCGGCCTCGCGGCCCCAGTTGTCGCCCCAGATCCTGTCCAGGCCGGGGCCGCCGAACAGGGTGTCGGAGTCCAACTCTCCCATGATGTGATCGTCGCCGAAGCCGCCGCTGATGGTGTCATTGCCGTCGGCGCCGTAGAGCCAGTCGTCCTGGTCGCCGCCGTCGATGACGTCGTTGCCGGAGTTGCCGTAGATGCGGTCGCCCCCGCGCTCGCCGTAGAGGAAGTCTCCCTGGCCCTCGCCGGCGATGGTGTCGTCGCCGTCGCCGCCGTAGACGCGGTCGACGCCGTCGCCGGCCAGGACGTAGTCGTCGCCGGCGCCGCAATAGATGACGTCGTCCCCCTCCTGGCCGTATAAGTAGTCATTCTCCGTGCCGCCGATGAGCGTGTCGCCCAGGACGCCGCCGCAGAGGGTGTCGTTCCCCGGGCCGCCGTCGGCCGTGACGGGCGTGGCGGCGAAGGAATACGCGTTGAAGTTGTCGTCGCCGTTGAAGCCCCGGAAGTAGACCCGGTTGGCCGTGATCGCTGAGCGGTTGAAGTACGACGTCGAGCCGTTCATGACGACCTTGATCCGGCTGTTGACGTCGTTGGGGTTCTCGCTGCGGACGTTGACGATGTCGTTGCCGTTGGTGCCGTCGATGTACAGGACCCCGCCCGAGACGTAGGCGGCCGGCACGATGCGCGACTCCAGGCGGTCCGGGCCGATCCCGTCCAGGACGGTCCGGCGCCGGCGGGCCCGTCGCGACGAAGCCTGGCTGAGCCGGCTCCTCCACCTGTTGCTGTGTGAAGAGGTTGCGGACATGCTGCGTTCTCCCTGAATCGATCGGGCCGCCCATCGGCCCGCCGATCCCGGTCACGCAGTCCGGGTGTAAACCGCGCCACATATGAAAGCGATTTCACGTGATCGTGAAAGGGGCTTCATTCGACCTGGCCGATGGCGGTGCGGAGCCAGGCGCGGGCGTAGGCCCAGAGGCGGTCGGCCGAGCGGGGGGCCATGCCCAGGGCGGCGGCGGCGTCGGGGATGGAGAGGCCGGCGAAGTAGCGGAGCTTGACCAGCTCGGCGGCCTGGGGGTCGGCCTCGGCGAGTTTGCCCAGGGCCTCGTCGACGGCCAGCAATTCGGCGTCGGTGCGGTCGTCGGGGGCGGCCAGGGCGTCCTCGGGGAGGTCGATCCGCGCTGCGCCCCCGCCGCGCTTGAGGGCGTGCCGACGCCGCGCCCGGTCGACGAGGATGTGCCGCATGGCCTCGGCCGCGGCGGCGAAGAAGTGGTCGCGGCCGTTCCAGCGGGGTGAATCCTCGCGCCCCACCAGCCGGACGTAGGCCTCGTGCACCAGCGAGGTCGCGTCCAGCGTCTGCCCGGCCGCCCTCCCCGCCATCCGCGCCGCGGCCAGCCGGCGCAGCTCTGCGTAGACGACCGGGAAGAGGTCGGCCGCCTTCTGTCGCTCGCCTTCGGCATGGTCGGTCATCGGCGTCGCTCCCCCCTGCCCGTCTCGCCGTGTCGCTCCCATCCTAACCCAGCAGATACGCTAAGCCTCCTCCTTCCTGTGACATTCGCAGACCTTCGAAAATGTTCTGGGGATTTCCTGGCGCGATCCGCGCCCGGGTCGCGTGGGTGATTTCGACAGGCCGATGGACGCCTCGAAAAACCAACGCCAGGGAGATCTCGCCATGTTTCGCCGCCCCTCGACGCTCGGCCGCCGCAGCGCTCCTCGTCGCCGCAACGCCTTCGTCCCGACGGCCGTTGGGGCGGCCGCCCTGGAGGTCCGCCAGGTGATGTCCACCGCCTCGCTCGTCTCCGGGGTGCTGACCGTCACGGGGACCAACAACGCGGACTCGATCAGCGTCGTGGAGAGCGGCTCGACCATCACGGCCGACGGCAAGAAGTTCACGACGTCGCAGGTCAAGTCGATCGTCGTCAACGGTCTCAACGGCAAGGATACGATCGTTGTGAAGTCCACCAAGCCGACGACGCTCAACGGCGGCGACGGGGACGACGCCCTGACGGCCACGTCGGGCCTGGACGTCCTCAACGGCGGCTCTGGGAACAATACCTATCCCAACACGGCGGCCCTGGACACGGTCGTCGATCCGGTGCTCACCGCTGGCAAGAAGATGGCCAAGGCCGTCATGGACAAATACCAGGCCCTCGGAGGCTCGGCCGCGCTGGGGACGCCGAAGGGCGACCAGTACGCGACCGGGACGGGGTCCTGGACGTTCTTCCCGAACGGCGTGACCATCGCCTACTCGACGACCACCGGCGTCCACGTCGTCTCGGGAGCGATCGGCGCCCGGTATCAGGACCTTGCCGGCCCCGGCGGCATGCTGGGCTTCCCCACCTCGGAAGAACTGCAAAACGGGCCGGCGCGGGTGAGCCACTTCCAGAAGGGTTCCATCTACTGGACCTACGACACCGGGACGCACCTGCTGTATGGGGCGATCCGCGACCGCTACGCGGCCCTCGGCGGGGCGACCAGCTTTCTCGGCCTGCCGCAGTACGATCAGGTCACCCAGAGCAACGGGGGGATCTCCGCCGCGTTCAACGGCGGCACGCTCCTGGCCCGTCCGGGGGGCGGGGCGTTCGTGATCTACGGCGCAATTCGGGACAAGTATTACGCCGTCGGGGCTTATGACGGCCCGTTGGGCTTCCCGACCTCGGACGAGATGTCGGTCGGCCCCACCCGGATGAACAGCTTCGAGCACGGATCGATCTACTGGACGGCGGCGACCGGCGCCCACATGGTGAATGGATCCGTCTTGACCCGCTACCTCGCCCTCGGCGGCCCATCCGGGGCCCTCGGAGCGCCGACCACGGACGTCTACAACTACGCCGGCAAGGGATCCGAGGAGGACTTCCAGGGAGGACGGCTCGGCGCCGTGCCGGGCGGGTCGGCCTTCTGGGTCTACGGGGCGATCCTCGACAAGTATCGGTCCCTTGGCGGCATAACCGGCCGGCTGGGCGCACCGATCGCGGACGAGAAGTCCGACGGCCCCGCGCGGGTGAGCCATTTCGCCGGCGGCTCGATCTATTGGACCTCCTCCTACGGAGCGCACATGATGTACGGGTCGATCCGCGACAAGTACCTGGCTCTCGGCGGGGCGGCTGGATGGCTTGGGGCGCCGACGCAGGACCAGCGCACCTACAGCACGGGCGAGGTCCTCACCTTCTCGGGCGGCACGCTCATCGCCCCGCTGTACGGCGGCCCCGCCTACGTGGTCTATGGCGCGATCCGCGACAAGTACAACTCCATGAGCGGCATCAACAGCCCCCTCGGTTTGCCGACGTCCGACGAGTACCAGGGGTCGAACGGCTACCGGGTCTCCAACTTCCAGCACGGCCGGATCTACTGGCGGAGCGACACCGGGGCGTTCGTCGTCTACTCCTGAGCCTCCACCGTCAGCATCGTCTTCGCGAAAGACCTCGGCCCCGGCCGGGGTCTTTCGCATTCGAAATTCCAGTTCGACGAGCATGAGAGCGACGAACGCTTGGATTGCATACGGCGGAGGAGAAAGGGGACTGGCTCCCGGCGCGAGCGCCTTGTCCCTTGGGAGTCAAGGGGGACAGGCACCTCCGCTGCGCTGCGGAGCCAGTCCCCGTTGACTCCTCCGCTCCGTGTGCAACCCGATCGTTCGTCGCTCTAGGACAAATCGCGGAATCGCTGGCGTGATCCGCTTCTCCTCCGCGTGGATGAGGTCGGCAGACCGAGTGCCTCGCCCCCTCCAACACCCCGCACCGGAGACACCCGCCATGTCCGGACGCCCCGCCCCCATCGCCCGCCTCTTCGGCCGCCGCAGCGCTCCCCGCCGCCGCAACGCCTTCGTCCCGACCCCGCTCGGGCCCGTCGCGCTGGAGACCCGCCAGTTGATGTCGACGGCCACGCTCTCGCAGGGGATTCTCACCGTCACCGGCACCAACAACGCGGACGTGATCACCGTCGCCGACAGCGGCGCGAACATCGTCGTCGACGGCAAGTCGATCGCGAAGTCCTCGGTTTCGACGATCGTCGTCAACGGGCTGGGAGGCAAGGACACGATCGTCGTCGCGTCGACCAAGGCGGCCACGCTCAACGGCGGCGACGGCGACGACACCCTCGTCGCCGGCTCGGGCCGAGACGTCCTCAACGGCGGCGCTGGGAACAACGTCTACACGGGCACGATCGACGCCGACCTGATCGTCGACCCCAAGCTGACCGCCGGC
Organism: Paludisphaera rhizosphaerae; assembly: GCF_011065895.1. NCBI lineage: Bacteria > Pseudomonadati > Planctomycetota > Planctomycetia > Isosphaerales > Isosphaeraceae > Paludisphaera > Paludisphaera rhizosphaerae. The sequence goes on from NZ_JAALCR010000025.1 coordinate 37,799, forward strand.
GTGAAGATGATCAAGGCGATCATGGACAAGTACCAGGCGCTCGGCGGCTCGGCCGGCTCGATGGGCCAGCCCACCGGCAGCCAGATGAGCGGCGGCGACGGCTCGTGGATCGACTTCAAGGGGGGGCGGATCGCCTACTCGCCGTCGACCGGGGCGCACTCGGTGGTCGGGGCGATCCTTGACAAGTACAACTCGCTCGGCGGGCCGGCCGGCGCTCTGGGCTTCCCCGTGACCGACGAGGCCAACTGGGTCACGTCCGCCTGGCGGGTCAGCCAGTTCAAGAACGGCGGCATCTTCTGGAACAACGGCACCGGCGCGCTGGCGTTCTCCGGGACGATCTGGCAGAGGTATCGCAACATGGGCGGGCCGGTCGGCGGCCTGGGCCTGCCGCACGACGCCCAGCAGTCGATGCCGACGTATGACTACTGCGAGTTCGAAGGCGGGACGATCCTCGCCGCCAAGGGGGGCCCGGCGTACATCGTCAAGGGCGCCATCCTGGACAAGTACTATTCCCTCCAGGGCTGGTTCGGCAAGCTGGGCCTCCCCACCTCCGACGAGCTGACGGTCGGCTCGGCGAAGGTCAGCCACTTCCAGAACGGCTCGATCTACTGGACGGGCGACCTCGGCGCGAAGGTGCTGTACGGGGCGTTCCGCGACAAGTACCAGGCCCTGGGCGGCCCGGCCGGGTTCCTCGGCATGCCGATGCAGGACCAGCAGACGGCCGACCCCCGATTGGCCGGCGGCGACTGGTGCAACCTCCAGGGGGGGACGCTCGTGCTGGCCCCCAACGGCCAGGTCTACGAGGTCCACGGCGCGATCCTCGACAAGTATTACTCGCTCGGCGGCGGCTACGGCCTGCTGGGCGTGCCCCTCTCCGACGAGTACCAGAGCTCCGACGGCTGGCGGGTCTCCAACTTCCAGTACGGCACGATCATGTGGCGCGGCGACAAGGGGGGCGCCCACCTGCTCTTCAACCGCAACGACGTCGTCGCCGCCCTGAAGCGCTCCGAGCGCGACGGAGTCCTCGACGCCGGCGAGTTCAGCTACTTCAAGACGATCGCCAACGACGCCAACGTCTACATCCCCGACTGGGTCCGTTACCTGACCCAGAAGGTCATCAACGGCGACAAGGCGAATTACTACTCGCAGGGCCAGTACGTGAACAACCTCTATGCGGGGGCTCCGGCGAGGTCCGTGGACCTGCTGGAGAAGGAGTGGTTCGAGGGCGCCGACCGTCCGCTCACGAACTTCGTCCGGACCAACAGCGACGGGACCTGGACCACCGTCAACGGCGGCGCGTATTCGGCGGTCGCCGGGCCGCTGTTCGGCGCCAACGGGCCCGTCTACACCGACGTTTATCAGGGGAACCTCGGCGACTGCTACTTGCTGGCCTCGCTGGCGGAGACGGCCTACCGCGACCCGACGTCGATCCAAAACATGTTCATCGACAATGGCGACGGGACGTTCACCGTCCGGTTCTTTCAGAACAGCTCGCCGAGGTATGTGACGGTGGATCGCCAGCTTCCCAGCGGCGGCGGCGCGTTCGCCCAGACGACGGCCGGGCCGATCTGGGTCGCCCTGGCGGAGAAGGCGTACGCCCAGTTGAATGAGTCGGGATGGCTGGCGACGTCGGCCCTCGGGTTGAACAGCTACGGCGCGATCGAGAGCGGCAAGGCCTCGTACGCGCTGGCCGTCGTCACCGGTCGATCGACGGCCGCCGACACGACGGACATCGACTCGGCCTGGGCCGCGGGCAAGTCCGTGATCCTGGACACGGCCGCCACCAAGCTCTCGTACCTGGTCCCTAACCACTCGTACGCGGTGGTCGGCTACAACGCGACGACGAAGCTCTACACCCTGTTCAACCCCTGGGGCGTCAACGGCGGGACCATGCCGGACGGAACCCATCGTCAGGGGGTGATCTATGAACTCGCCTCCTCCATCAAGAGCGACTTCTCGAACTCGGTTCTGACCAAGTCCGCCGCCACGGGCGGAACCGCGACCGAGGCCGTCCGCGAGCTGGCCGCCATCACCCCCGCCGTTCAGCCCCGGTTCGTCCGCGGCGCGGGCTGGACGTCGCGGATGTGGTCGACGCCGCTGAGCGCCTGAGGCTTCAAACGCGAATCGCGCGAATGAGAGTAGACCCTGGCGGCCTTCCCCCCTCGCGGGGGAGAGTCCGTTAGGGTCGCTGCTCCTGAAAAAGTATCGGGTCGTCAGCCCGCCAGGATAGGGAAGCCGCGCAGCGGCGGGTGAGGGTCAGCGGATTTTGGAGGACACGTCGGTCATGACTCGCTCAATCCGAAGCGCGACGACCCTCATCCGGCCTTCGGCCACCTTCTCCCGGGGGGAGAAGGGACATCTCATATCGGCCTCGTTGAATGTCGATCGCACGCCCTGGCCTCGTCCGTTCCGTCCGCATACACTCGCTCCATATTCAATTCCCTTCACATCGGCGGTCCCCATGAACGAACGATCCGTCTTCCTGGCGGCGCTGGAGATCGAGGACCCCGAGGCTCGCCGGGCCTTTCTGGACGAGGCCTGCCGCGACGACGCGTCGCTCCGCGCCCGGATCGACGAGTTGCTGGCGGCGCTCCACGAGACCAGGGGGTTCATGAATCGGCCGGCGGCGGAGGCGTCGTCGTTCGATCCTCCCACCGAATTGCACGGCGCGTTCCCCGTCCCGCCGGAGCCGCCAGCCGGCGCGACGGGTCAACTGCTGGCGGGGCGGTACCTCGTCGGTCCCGAGATCGGTCGGGGCGGGATGGGGACCGTCTACCGGGCCGAGCAGGTCGCTCCGGTGAAGCGTCCCGTGGCCGTCAAGCTGGTCAACCCGGGCATGGACTCGCGATCCGTCCTGCTGCGGTTCGAGGCCGAACGCCAGGCCCTGGCCGTGATGGACCACCCCAACATCGCCAAGGTCCTCGACGCCGGCGCCGCCGCCGACGGCCGGCCGTTCTTCGTCATGGAGCTGGTCAAGGGCGCGCCGCTGACCGAGTACTGCGACTCGAAGCGGCTGCCGGTGGCCGATCGCCTGGAGCTGTTCCGCAAGGTCTGCTCGGCCGTGCAGCACGCCCATCAAAAGGGGGTGATCCACCGCGATTTGAAGCCGTCGAACGTGCTGGTGGAGGAACGCGACGGCGCGGCGTCGCCCAAGGTGATCGACTTCGGGCTGGCGAAGGCGGTGGGGGGCGCGGCGTTGACGGAGCAGACGCTCGACTCGTCGCCGGGTTCGGTGGCGGGGACGCCCTTGTACATGGCGCCCGAGCAGGCGGGGGCCGAGGCCCGCGACGTGGACACTCGCGCCGACGTTTACGCGTTGGGGGCGATGCTCTACGAGCTGCTGACGGGGACGCCGCCGATCGGCCGCGACACGCTGCGTCGCGCCGCCTGGCACGAGGTGCTGCGGGCCATCCGCGAGGACGAACCGCCGCCGCCCTCCAGCCGGATCGGCTCGGCGGCCGACCTCCCCTCGGTGGCGGCGAACCGCGACGCCGAGCCCGTGCGGCTGGGCCGGTTCGTGCGTGGGGATCTGGACTGGGTGGTGATGAAGGCGTTGGAGAAGGATCGGTCGCGGCGGTACGACTCGGCCGCGGCGTTCGGCGCCGACCTGGAGCGGTTCCTCAACCACGAGCCGGTGTCGGCGGGGCCGCCGACGCTGCGCTATCGGCTTGGCAAGTTCGCGGCGCGGAACCGGGCGGCGGTCACGGCGGCCTCGTTGATCTTCCTGTCGCTGGCCGCCGGGACCGTGGCCGCGACGCTCGGCATGATGGAGGCCCGCCGCCAACGCGACGCCGCCGACAAGGCGCTCCACCAGGCGGAGACGAACCTGGACTACGCCCGGAAAGGGAACGCGATCCTTGGCTCCGTCTTCGAGGGGCTCAACCCGGAGCGCATCACCGATCGGCCCTTGCAGGACGTCCTGAAGGAGAACCTGGCGACAGCCGCGCGCGACCTGGACGCGGCGGGGCTGGGCGACCCCTCGGCCGTGGCCGAGATGCAGCAAACGCTCGGCGTTTCGCTGATGGGCCTGGGCGACTACGACGCGGCGACCGCCCTGCTGGAGAAGGCCGCCGCCGACCTTGCCGAGAAGCTCGGCCCCGACGATCGCAAGACGCTCGTGTGTCGCACCGCTCTGGGCGAGATCCATCGCACGGCCGGCCGGCTCGACAAGGCCGTGCCGCTTCTGGATGCGACGCTCGCGACGATGAAGGCGAAGCTCGGCCCCGACGACCCCGACACTCTCACCTGCATGAACAACCTCGCGCTGGCGTACCGGGACGCCGGACGGTTCGCCGAGGCCGTCGCGTTGTGGGAGCCGGCGCTCGCCGCGAGGAAGGCGAAGCTCGGACCCGACGATCCGGCGACCCTTCTCGCCATGAACAGCCTGGCGAACGGCTACATGGACCTCGGCCGCTTCGCCGAGGCGACGTCGCTCTGGGAGCAGGCCCTGGCGGGCCGCAAGGCGAAGCTCGGCCCCGACCACCCCCACACTCTCAACACGATGGACAACCTGGCCGGCGCCTACGCGGCCGTCGGGCGGCGGGACGAGGCGTTGAAGCTCTGGGAGGAGACGCTTCGGCTGACCAAGGCCCGCCTCGGCAACGACCATCCCGACTCGCTCGTCGCCATGAACAACCTGGCCGGCACCTTGCGCGACGCCAACCGGCCCCTTGAAGCCGTGCCGATCCACGAGGAGGCGCTGCGGCTGATGCGCCTCAAGTTCGGCCCCGACCACCCCACCACCTTGCAGGCCATGAACAACCTGGCCGGCGATTACTGGATGGCCCTCCAGTTCGACAAGGCGGAGCCGATCTTCGAGGAGGTGCTGGCCCTACGCAAGGCGAAGCTCGGCCCCGACCATCCCGACGTCCCCGGCGCCATGAACAACCTGGCCACCGTCTACCGCGACGGCGGCAAGATCGATAAGGCGATCCCGCTGTACCAGCAGGTGATCCCTCTGCTGGAGAAGGCTCGCGGGCGGGATCATCCCTACACCCAGAGCGCCATCGGCAATCTGGGCATGGCCTACCTCTACACCAAGCGGTCCGCCGAGGCCGTCCCGCTGCTGGAAGAGACTCACGCCGCCAGTCGATCCAACCCGACGCTCGCCTGGGCCGGCCCGTTCCTGCTCGACGCCTACGCCTCCACGGGCAAGAACGACGAGGCCGCCAAGCTGATCCCGGAGATCCTCGCCGAGGCCCGTCGCGCCAACCCCAAGGACAGCCCGACGCTCTCCTCGCGGATCGCCGAGTGCAGTCTGATGCTCCTGCGGATCGGGAAGTTCGCTGAGGCCGAGCCCCTGCTCCGCGAGAATCTCGACATCCGTCGCCGCACCCAGCCCGACTCCTGGAGCACCTTCAACACCATGTCCCAACTCGGCGGCGCGCTGCTGGGTCAAAAGAAGTACGACGAGGCCGAGCCCCTGCTGGTGCAAGGCTACGAGGGCCTCCAGCAGCGCCGGGAGGCCATCCCTCCCCAGGCTGCCGAGCGCATCCCCGAGGCCCTGAACCGTCTGATCGAACTCTACAACGCCACCAACCGTCCCGACGAGGCCGCCAAACGGCAGGCCGAGCGCAAGCCCTGATCCGGCGAATCCTGGAGTCAGCCCCGACAGGACATTGAGATTCGACGGATTGGTCCTCGCTCCGGGATCGGGCTGAAGGTCTATTTCCGCCGGGCCGACAAAAGGTTGGAATTGACGATGAGGTTCATCGCGCGCGCCCTTCTCGACGTGATGAACCGCAAGATCCCCGCCGCGACGAACGAGGCGGGGGTCGGCGTCTCCTCGGCGACCTTCACGGTCGTCGGCTTCCAACCGCTCCGGATCGAACGCGCCCCTCTGGGCCGATCGCGCCGGGCCGAGACCTCGATGCGGAGATTCCATGAGGACCTTCGACCTGATCGCGATTCTGATCGTCGTGGCCGCCCTCTTCAGCTACATCAACTTCAAGGTGCTGAAGCTCCCTTCCGCCATCGGGCTGATGACGCTGACGCTGGCGTTCTCCGTGACGGTGTTCATCGTCGGCCACGCCTCGCCGGCGGCCGGGGCCTGGATCGACGGCCTGATGAGTCGGGTCGACCTGAACGAGGCGCTCTTGCACGGGATGCTGGGGTTTCTCCTTTTCGCCGGCGCGTTGCACGTCGACCTGGGGGACCTCGCCCGGAACCGTTGGCCGATCGCGGCCCTGTCGACGTTCGGGGTCCTGATCTCGACGGCGGTCGTCGGCGTGCTGACCTGGGGATTGCTGGTCTTGATCGGCCTGCCGATCCGGTTCATTGACTGCCTGCTGTTCGGCGCCTTGATCTCTCCCACCGACCCGATCGCCGTGCTCGGACTGCTCAAGCGAGTCGGCGTTCCGAAGACGCTGGAGGTCCAGATCGCCGGCGAGTCCCTGTTCAACGACGGCGTGGGGGTCGTCGTCTTCACCGGCTTGCTGGGGATCGCCGCGGGGATCCACGCTCCCGACGACGTCGGCCACGTCGCCTCTCTGTTCGCCCAGGAGACGCTCGGCGGCGCTCTGTTCGGGCTGATCGCCGGCTTCCTCGTCTTCCTGATGCTGCGGTCGGTCGACGACTACAAGGTGGAGGTCCTCCTCTCGCTGGGGCTGGTCGCCGGCGGCTACGCGCTGGCGGACGCCTGGCATCTCTCCGCGCCCATCGCCATGGTCGTGGCCGGGCTGATGATCGGGAACCACGGGCGGACCTTCGCCATGTCGGAGACCACGAACGAGCGCCTCGACATGTTCTGGGAGTTGATCGACGAGGCTCTCAACGCGGTGCTCTTCGTGCTGATCGGGCTGGAGGTCCTCCTCCTGAGCTTCACGCCGAAGACCCTCGTCGCGGGGCTGCTGGTCGTCCCGATCGTTCTCGCGGCCCGGGCGGTCTCGGTCGCCCTGCCGGTTCGGGTGCTCCGCCGACGGGTTCGGTTCGAGCCCTCCACAGTGCGGATTCTGACCTGGGGCGGCCTGCGGGGGGGCATCTCGGTGGCGCTGGCGCTGTCGATCCCGGGCGGCGCTTCGCCGTATGCGGTCCCCGGCCGTGACGTGATCCTGGTGATCACGTACGTCGTGGTGATCTTCTCCATCCTCGTGCAGGGGCTGACCGTCGGTCCGTTGACCCAACGGTGGCTCTCCGAGACGGGCGAGCCCGCCTCCCTGATCACCATCGACGACGACGGCGCCGTCCCGGCGCAGGAATTGGGCTGAGGCTCACGCAAAGCCCCAAGCAGCGGTCGGGGCGCCAAAGCAAAAAGGGCCCTCCCCGGTGATGGGGAGGGCCCTTGGATGCGATCGACGGTCTCGTTGCTTCGGCCTCAGCTCAGCTCAGGCGGGAGGCGACGGCCGACTTGTCGCCGGGCTTGGAAGCGGCGCTGGGGGACGCTTCCTCGTGGCCGATCCAGTCGATGAGGATCGGCGTGGCGATGTAGACCGTGCTGTATGTGCCGCTGAGGAAGCCGACGACCAGGGCGAAGGCGAAGCCGTGCAGGCCCTCGCCGCCCAGGACGTAGAGGACCAGCACGACGAGCCAGGCCGTCAGCGACGTCAGGATCGTGCGGCTGAGGGTCTGGTTGATGGCGTCGTTGACCAGCTTGGGGGTCAGGTGGGGGGTCTTCCCCTTGATCTCCCGGATGCGGTCGAAGATGACGATCGTGTCGTTGACCGAGAAGCCGATGAGCGTCAGGAACGCCGCGACGATCGGCAGGTCGATCTTGAACTGGTCGATCATGAGCAGCGAGTTGAAGCCCGGGATCAAGGCCAGCCAGTAGCTGACGGCGATGGCGCCCAGGGTGATCAGCACGTCGTGGACAACGGCGAGCACCGCGGCCAGGCCGTAGGTGAACGAGTGGAACCGCCACCAGAGGTAGGCGACGATGATCACCCAGCTCGCCACGGTGGCGATGAGGGCCAGCGTCCGGGTTTCCGAGGCGACCGTGCTGCCGAAGTTGGCGATCCGCTCGAAGAGCATGTCGCGGTTGTTCGCCAGCGAGTCCTTCAGCGAGGCGAGCAGCGTCTTGGCGGCGTCGGGCTCCAGGTCGGTACGGAGCAGCAGCTTGGTGCCGCCGACGGCCGCCTTGTCGGCCGAACCGAGGGGGACGATCTCGAACCGCGAGGTCGGGTTGGCGATCTTGGCGGCGTCGAGCACGCGGGCGAACTCTGCCGCGACGACCTCCGCCGGCTTCTGAGTGCTGTTGAACGACGTGGTGTTGAACGACAGCTCGTACTCGCGGCCTCCGGCGAACCGGGCGGCCAGCGAGGGCGTGGTCGATTTGGCGTCGGCCGGGGCGCCCGCGATCGCCTTCTCGGCGCCGACGGTCATGTCGATCTTGGCGAGCGACGGGCCGAACGCCTCGATGATCTTGTTCTTCACCTGGACGGGGTCCTGATCGGTCGTCCGGATGTTGAACCGGGCGGCCTTCTCAGCCCCCTCGTGGCTGACGCGGAGGCTCTCGATCGTCACGTCGGGGAGCACGCCGGCCTTCTCGCGGACGAACTCGGTCCGCTGGCTGTCCGACAGGCTCTTGACCGTGGCGTCGGCCTCGTTCAGCCGGATGGTGACCAGGGTGCCGCCGGTGAAGTCGATGTTGTACATCGTCCGGCCGCGGGCGAAGAACGCCGCCAGGCCCAGCAGGATCAGGATCATCGACACGGCCATGCAGTAGTACCGGGGGCCGACGAAGTCGATGTTCGTCTTGTCCCAGAGCTTGCGGAAGTGCAACTCCTTGAGCCAGCCCTGCGAGTAGGCGGCCTCAAAGATGAACCGCGACATGAAGACGGCCGTGAACAGGTTCCAGAGCATGCCCAGGATCATCGTGAGGGCGAAGCCCTTGACCTCCTCGGTCCCCACGGCGTAGAGCACGATCGCGGCCAGCAGGTTGGTGACGTGCGAGTCGAAGATCGTCACCCAGGCTCGGTTGAAGCCGTTGCGGATCTGCTGCGACAGGCTGGCGCCCTTCTCCTTCTCTTCCCGCATGCGCTCGAAGACGAGCACGTTGGCGTCGACGGCCATGCCGATCGTCAGCGCCAGCCCGGCGAGGCCCGGCAGCGAGAACGTGGCCTGGATGAAGGCCATCGAGCCGATCAGCAGGATCATGTTGGCGATCAGCGCGATGACGGCGACCACGCCGGCGAAGCGGTAATACCAGATCATGAAGATGGGCACGATCAGCATCGAGACCCAGATGGCCCGCCAGCCCTTGGCGATCGAGTCTTCGCCGAGCGTCGGCCCGACGTTCTCTTCCTGGAGGGGAGTCGGGTTGAGGCTCGCCGGCAGGCTGCCGGCCTGGAGGATGTTGATGAGGTGATCGACTTCCTTGGCCTTGAAGCCCTGGCCGCCCCCTTCGATGATCCCCGAGTCGCGGATCTCCGAGTTGATCGACGGCGCGGACATCACCAGGTTGTCGAGCAGAATCGCAAGCTGGTACCGGAAGGCGTCGCCTTCTTCGGGGAGGTGCTCGCGGGTCAACTGGCCGAACTTGCGGGCGCCGGTCCGGTTGAACTGGAAGCCGACGGCCGGCTGGAGCCGCTCGTCCTGCGCCGCGTAGGCGCGGGAGAGGAACTTGCCGGTGACGTCCTGGCGGTCCTCGACGCAGAGGATGTAGATCTCGGTCCGGCCTTCAGACACCTTCTCCTCGCGGATGATCGGGTCCGAGGGCATGGGGCGGGTCGGGTCGCCGCCGCGGATCTGGCTGGGGTTGTACGCCACCTCGTAAGAGGCGATCGACGCCAGGTTGTGGGGCTCGGTCAGGGTGAGGGTGTCGGCCGAGTTCCGCTCGATGGGGATCGCCAGCCGCTTCTCGGCCCCGGTCGAATCCTTGCCGGAGACGACCACTTCCACACCGGCGTAGAGGTCGCGCTTCCAGTTCTGCTTGGCGTCGGTGATGGACTTCTCGGTGAACTGGGGGTTGGTCCCGCTGGAGACCTCGCCCAGCCGGGCCCACTTGTACCGGGCGGGGGGCTTGGCCAGGCCGCCGGGGCCCAGGGCGCGGGAGGTCGCCTCGGAGTCGTGCTTGCGGTTGGCGAGGATCCGGAACTCGAGCGAGCCGACGTCCGTCAGCATGCTCTTGACCTCTTCAACCTCCTCCGGGCTGGCCTTGGGGAGGATGATCTCGATCCGGTTGCCGCCGACGCTGCGGATCGGCGTCTCCTTGACGCCCTGGGGATCCGCCCGCTGTTTCAGGGCCGCAATCAGCTCCTGCATGTTGAAGTTCTTGGCCGAGGCGCTCTCCTTGGCGACCTCGTACACCAGGATCGTCCCCCCGGAGAGGTCGATGCCCAGCTTGAGCTTCTTCTCCGGCGGATACAATGCGATCAACCCCAGGAGGGTCGATCCCACGATCAAGGCGCTCTTCCAGTTCAACAACTTGTTCATCGGCGTTCCTCAAGCCCCGCAGGCGGCGGCCGACCGCGGTCCATGGTCGGCGAAAACGAGTGTCGGATCGTGGTTAATTCAAACTGGGAAGTCTGTCTTTCGGGCCGTGAAGCTGATCCTGGTCCCCTCTCCCGCCGGGAGAGGGTGGCCCGGAGGGCCGGGTGAGGGTCGTCGGACCGTAAGCGAAGCCTGGGTTTACGGTTCGCGAGACCAACGCGCCCTCCGAAATCCCACGACCCTCACCCGCCGCTGCGCGGCTGCCCTCTCCCGGCGGGAGAGGGGACGAAAAACGCCGGCGTCCGGTCGCGGATCACGCGTCACTCCGACTCCACCACCCGGACGATGCTCCCCCGGTCGACCTTCATGCGGACTCCCTTCTCGTCGTCGATCCGCAGGACGACCTGACCGGTCGTCGAGTCGATCGAGACGATGGCGCCGTAGATCCCTCCGGCCGTGACGACCCGATCGTTCTTCTTCAGAGCCTCGATCATCGTCCGCCGCTTCTTTTCCTGCTCCTTCTGGGGAAGGTAGATCATGAAATAGAACAGCAGCGGCAGCGGCAGGAAGAACAGGATCGTCGACCAGGTGTTGGCCTGGCCGCCCGCGTCCTGGGCGAACAAAAGAGGGCCGATCGCGTCGAACAAACCAGACATCATCAACGGGTCCAAAAGGGTCGGGGCCGGCGGGCGTAATCCCTGCACTCTAACGACTAGGGTCCCAGGGCTTCAAGAACGTCCAACCGCAACTGGACGAATCGCCCCTCGCATATCGCTTCGCGCATCCGGCGTGTGAGGCGCTGCAAGTAGGCCAGGTTGTGGATCGAGGCCAGGATCGGGCCCAGCATCTCCTTGGCCAAAAAAAGATGCCGCAGGTAGGCCCGCGAGAACTTCGTGCAGGCCAGGCAGTCGCACCCTTCCTCCAGCGGCCGGGGGTCGCGGGCGTGGGCCGCGTTGCGGAGCTTGACCTGCCCGGCGTCCGTGAAGCAGGTGGCGTTGCGGCCGTTGCGGGTCGGCATCACGCAGTCGAACATGTCGATCCCGGCAAGGACCGCGTCCAGCAGGTCCTGCGGCCGGCCGACGCCCATCAGGTAGCGAGGGCGGTCTTCCGGCAGCCGGTGGACCGAGACGTCGAGCGCCCGGCGGACCTCATCTCGGCTCTCGCCGACGCTCACGCCGCCGACCGCATAGCCGTCGAAGTCCATCGCGACCAGCTCGGCCGCGCATCGGGCCCGCAGGTCTTCGTGCGAGCCCCCCTGGACGATGCCGAAGAGCGCCTGATCGGGTCGAGTCTTCGCCGCCTTGCAGCGGGCGGCCCAGGCGATCGTGCGATTCACGGCCCGCTCGATGTCGACCTTTTCCGCCGGCAGGGCCGGGCACTGGTCGAGGCACATGGCGACGTCCGCGCCGAGGGCCTCCTGGATGGCCACGGCGCGTTCGGGGGTGAGTTCCAGCAGGCGGCCGTCGAGGTGGGATCGGAACGAGGCGCCCTTGTCGGTGATCTTGGCGCGGTCGGCCAGGCTGAAGACCTGGAAGCCGCCGGAGTCGGTCAGAATCGGGCCGTCCCAGGCCATGAACTTGTGCAGGCCGCCGAGCGCGGCGACGGTCTCCTCGCCGGGCCGGAGGGCCAGGTGGTACGTGTTGGCGAGGATCATCCGTGAGCCCGTCGCCCGGACCTGGTCGGGCGTGAGCCCCTTGATCGAGGCCAGCGTCCCGACCGGCATGAAGACGGGCGTCTCAACCGACCCGTGTGGCGTGTCGAGCCTCCCCGCCCTCGCGGCCGAACCGGCGTCGCGCGCTTCCGCCGTGTACCGGACGGGACGCGGCGGGGCTTGCAGGGCGGGGTCGGGGGTCAACGGGGAATCTCGCAGTTTCACATCCGAGACCTTAACGGACTTCCCCCGTCGCGGGGGAAGGTGGCCCGAAGGGCCGGATGAGGGGGCGACCGGCGTCGGACGCGCTGGTCGTCGGACAGCTCATGGAAGTCGATGCGAATCGGCCTTTTCCTCCCCTTGAGCGGGGAGGCAGCCGCAGACCGAATGAGGGGCGGCCGGCGTCGGTTGGCGAGGAGGTTTGGGTGCCGCAGGCCCCTGGACCTCCCCCCTCATCCGCCCCTTCGGGGCACCTTCCCCCGCGAGGGGGGAAGGCCGTTACGGCCCCGGAATCGGAGAAACGTGGGCTGGGTTCGAGGCCCCAGCCCACAGAAAGCCTCCGTCAGTCGTTTTTGAGCTTCAGGCCCAGGGCGGAGAGCTTGTCGCGGACCTCGTTGAGCGAGGTGACGCCGAAGTTCTTGCATTCCAGCAGGTCGTCGCCGGACCGCTTGGCGAGATCGCCGACGGTCTGGAGATTCAGCTTGCTCATGCACTTGCGGGCCCGGACGGAGAGGCTCAGCTCGCTGATCGGTTTGTTGAGCATCGCCTGCAGTTCGGGCGAGACTTCCTGGGCGGGCTCGTTGCGGGGGTCGCCGCCGTGGCCGCCGCGCTCGGGGCCTTCCAGGGCCATGCCCAGGCGGACGCCCTTGGACCGCATCATCTCCTTGATTTCGGACAGCGAGGTTTCGCCGAAATTCTTGGAGGCCAGCAGCGCCGCCTCGGTCGTCCGGGTGAGGTCGCCGAGCGTCCGGATGTTCATCTTGCGGAGGCAGTTGCGGCTGCGGACCGACAGCTCGAAGTCGGTGACCGGGATCTCCAGCAACTGCTTGAGGACGGTGTAGCCCTTTTCGGCTTCCTCGTCGTAGTACATCCCCTTGCTGGCCTGGCAGTCCTTGACGAACAGCCGGGCGCGGGGGTGGTTGGGCTCGTATTCCAGGACGTGCCGGTAGCACTGCTCGGCGTCGCGGAACTTCATCTCGTCCTCGTACAGGACGCCCAGGTTGATCCAGGCGGCCAGCGGGACGGGAGGACGCTCGGTGCATCGCTTGTAGAAGTCGACGGCGGCGTCGTCGTTGCCGTACAGGTCGTTGATGTAGGCCAGCTCAAAGAGGGCCCCGTTGTGGTCGCGGTCCAGGCTGAGGGCCTTCTCCAGTTCGGCGGAGGCCAGTTCCAGCTCGCCCTCGGCGGCCAGGATCGCCCCGCGCTGGAAGTGGTACTCGGCGGACGAGCCGACCGTCTTTTCCAGACCGGCGAGCAGCTTCTTGGCCTCGGCGATCTTGGAGGCACCTTCCTCGGACTTGCCGTTGGCCTCGTCGAGCTGGCCCAGGCGACGCAGGGCGCCGGCGCGGCGCAGCTCCGAATTCTTGGCGTCGTAGCCCAGCTTGGCCGACTGGCCGAAGGCGTCGGCCGCTTCCTGGTACTTCTGGAGGTTCTCGTAGGCGAGCCCCTGGAAATACAGGGCCATGCCCTGCTCGCCCGCCCGCTTCAGGTTGTCCAGACCGGCCGCGTAACGGCCCAGCAGCACCTCGCCGACGCCCAGCCGCAGGCTCCCCTCCGGCGTGGGGCTGGCCTTCTTCTCGCGGTCCCGGATCGTGGTGACGGCGTCGCGGAGCGTCCGGTAACGCGAGGGGTCGCGGTTGAGCAGCTCGCGCAGGTCGGCGACGGCCGACACGTCGAATGGCGTGCGATCCATGATCGCGCGGACGTCCGTGGTCATCATCTCAGTCATGGCCGCATCATCTCCATGTTCCGTCCGCTTACCCAACCAACCTACCTAGCCAAAACCCTGCCTGACCCGGGCCGCGACGCCCTCGTCGGCGGATTGAATCCGACATAGTAACGAATTTCCTTGACTTGTCAAAGACCGGCGTTCCGACGGCGAGGTTCCGCGCGTTATCTTGTTTGGTCGTCAAGTCCACGCTTGCGTGGATATGCGATCGGCGACGGTCTTGCACAAGGCCACGGGTGGGGACGCTGGAATGTCGAACCTTGAGCAGCCGACTCGGACTGCCCCTCGGACGTCGAGCTCATTCGTTCTGGTCGTCGCATTGATCCCGTTCCTCCCCGCGCTTTTCGTCTTCTGGTTTCTCTTCCTTCGCTGCGGTCCGACCTACTACGCGCCGGGATTCAGCGAGGCCAAATTCGCCTCGCTGCGAGAGGGAATGAGCGCCGACGAGGTGGAGGCGATTCTCGGACGACCCTTGCAGAAGGTTCCGCAGGCCGATGGCGGGATGCTGTGGACCTACAGCGATCGGGACGACGACACTTGCGACTTTGAGATGCGGTGGGTCTATTTCAAGTCAGGTGAAATTCGTCGAGTCGTCAAGATGTATTGGGACGATTAACCAAGGCGAGTCGAAGCGTGGAAGACTTGTCAAAGACCGGCGTTCCGACGGCGCTTCCTTCGAGTTATCTTCCGTGAATCGGCAAGCTCGATCCGTCGGACGGAGGAAGACACCCATGACGCGTATGATCGCCTGCATCCTCCTGTCGGTCGCCGGCGGCTTTGCGGCCAGGGCTGAAGACGCTCCGGGAGTCTTCCTGAAGCTGAACGATCCCAACCCGGGAGACCGGATCGTCAAGGGGACGGAGATGTTCGTCCGCGTCGGTCTTGTGATCCTCGAAGGCGCCGAACCGCCCCACCGCATCGACGTTGATTTCGTCCGAGACTCCGACAGGGCGAGCGCCGGTCAGTTCACCGAGTCCCCCGTGAAGCTGACCCGCATCGGCGACACCCGCCGCTACTTCTGCGCGATCAAGGTGAAGACCCCCACCTCGTCGGGCCCCCACACC
Organism: Paludisphaera rhizosphaerae; assembly: GCF_011065895.1. Classification (NCBI taxonomy): domain Bacteria; kingdom Pseudomonadati; phylum Planctomycetota; class Planctomycetia; order Isosphaerales; family Isosphaeraceae; genus Paludisphaera; species Paludisphaera rhizosphaerae. The sequence goes on from NZ_JAALCR010000025.1 coordinate 52,827, forward strand.
CTGAAGGTGACCGCCCGCGGCAAGTCGGGACTCCTCCCGACCGACCCCTCGACGACCATGATCCTTAAGGAGACCGCCAGCGACGTCTGGACGTTCTCCAACCCGGTCAAGAAGCCTGTCGAAACGAAGCCCGCGCCCTGAATCCGGACCTCGGGCGAAGGCGTCTTCCTCGGGAATACTCCCATCCTGGGTGCCATGCCCACGCTTGCGTGGGCATGCGATCGGCGACGGCCGCGCGAACATATGGGACCGGATCATGTCCACGTCGGAGTGGGCTTGGCGTTCCATCCGAGCCACCCTCGAACGAAGGTTCCACAGATGGGCATCGGCGTTATCGTTTGCGGCTACATCGAATGGCCCGGCTACGCGGGCTCGCCGGCGGGCAAGAGGATCTATAGGGCCAACCGGCGCGCGATCCTGAGCCTGCCCGCGTCCGATCCAGACTGGCCGTTCATCACCCGCGACATGTTCTCGGCTCTGCCGCTTCGGGCGACCAGGGACCGACGCATAGCTCAGTACGAGAACCACGTGATCCATTTCGCGGGCGATTACAAGAACATGTATCGCCTTGAAGCGGACTGGGTGAGGAAGTTCGAGGCCTTGTTGGGCCGCCTCTGCTGGTACAACGCCGTCGCGACGCTTGATTTCTGCTCATATCGCTATGAGTGGATTGTTCCGTTCGATCACATCGACGATCGTTACTACAGCGATACGCCCCGCCCGCCCACGGAATGGTCCTTCCAGTGCTACCACATCGACTGCCAGCCGATTCCGACGGACGAAGCGATCGACGGTCCGTTGGACAGCCTGCATCACACTCCCTGGCGAGAGCCCGGCAGCCCTTCATGAGCCTCGCCGATCCATGGCCACGCGAGCGTGGCCATGCCACCCATCGGAGTAGGTGCTCATCGGGAGTTGGACTTTCGACAGGCTTTCCCCGTCACGACGGCCGCTGCCAGTCCCCGCGGATCTTGGCGTAGTCGAGGGCGTGGTAACCTTGCTGGGCGAGGCGTTTGCCCCCCTCGACGTAATCGGCCGGATCGCGGGAGGATGAGGTTCCCAGGCCGTCGACGTAGCGGTTGAACATGCAGAAGGCGGCGGCGATCAGGACGGTGTCGTGGATCGCCTTGTCGTCGGCGCCCTCGGCGCGGGCCTTTTCGACGTCCTCGGCGGTGACCAGCTTGCCGTCGCGGCGGACCTTGTCGGCGATGGCGAGCAGGGCATTCAGCTTCGGCGAGACCTCCGCGGAGGCGGCGTCGGCGATCACCTGGTCGACGGTCCCCGCCTGGTCGCCCAGGTGCGCGCGGGCGGCCGCGGCGTGGCTCTGGCAGCAGTAGTTGCACTGGTTGCCGGCCGAGACGTACGCCGCGATCGTCTCGCGCTCGCCGGGCGTGAGCGACGACGGGCCCCGCAACAGGGCCTCGGCGATGTCGCAGAGCGGCTTCTGGGCCTCGGGATAGGCGGCCATCAGGCCCCGGATGCCCGGGACGCCCTCGGGGAGCGAGATGTGGGCCATGCGTCGGTCTCCTCGGCGGTTCGACGAGTCTGCCTCGGCCCGAGTCTAGCGGACCGCCGGATGCGAAAGAAGGCAGGCGAGGCCGCTCCGCCGGACGGCCTCGCCCTTCGGGAAGGTCACCAGCTAACCGACAGCGACGGCAGCTTGCCGGGGAGGGCGACGGTGAAGCCCTTCGTGCTGACGGTGAAGCTCGACCCGATCCCCACGCGGCCCAGGCCGTCGATGGCGGCCGACCCCCCGACGGAGCCACTGCCGTAGAGCTTGATCCCGCTCGAACTGACGCCCAGATCGATGATCGCGGAGAGACTGCCGTCGATCGAGCCGATCCCCAGGTCCTGGTGGAACGTCGCGTAGAGCCCCGCGTAGAAGCGGAAGTTCCCCGCCGACTGGCACACCAGCAGCTCGATCGAGGCGTGCAGCTTCGTGACCTGGGCGTCGATGTCGAGCGAGGCTTTCGCGTACAGGCTGAAGTCGCCGTTGGTGTAGTTGATGAACCCGTTCATGGCGAGCGTGGTCAAGCCCATCGGCGGCGAGAACCGGGCGCTGGCGGAAATCGTGTTCGACAGGCTGTCCCCCGAGAGCGTGACCTGGCCGAAGGAGTACCCGTTGATCCCGGCCGTCGACGACGAGGCGTCGAAGAACCAGATGCCGCTCCGGAGGTTGACCCGCCCCTCGACGCTGTAGTTCGACAGGTTGACCTTGCCCTGGAGCGGCGTCCCCTTGAAAAAATCGGACCCGCCGGCCTGGAAGTAGATCATGTAAGGCGTGACGACGACCGACCCCTGGGAGAGATCCAGCGAGAGCTTCGCCAGTTCGTTTCCGTTGCTGTTCTTGGGCGCCAGGCTGAGCGACGACTTGCCGTTGAGGCCGATGCGGACGTCGCTCAGGGCGCCGGCGATCGTCCCCAGGTCGAGGTCGCCTCGCAGCACGCGGCCCAGGTCGGCGGCGGAGAGTTCCAGCATGCGGCCGTCGTCGTTCGCGTCCAGGTCTAGGACGGTCTCGCCCTGGATCTTGATGGGGTAGTTCCCCAGCTTGATCCCGGCCATCGCGTAGACGTTGCCGAAGATCGGGTCGACGATCGTGCTCCCCGCCGTCTTCGGAGTAAAGGGGATCCGCCCGGCCGAGGACCAGCCGAACGCCGCCTCCTCCAGAGGGTTCTTGCCGACCTCGGGATCGATCCGGACGAACAGGAAGGGGTCGGAGGGATCGAAGGCGGCCTGCACGCCGATGCTGTTCCCGGGCGCCTTGACGGTCGTCCCGCCGAACTGGACGCCTGCCGCGGTGCTCACGCGGAAGCTGAAGTAGGGCACGGCGTCGTTGAGTGGGGCATCCAGACCGCTCGCCTTGAGCGTCGATCCCAGGCCCAGGACGATCGACCCGCCTGCTGGGTTGAGCTGGATTCCCAGGCCGGTGGCGTCGGCGATCGTGCGGAGCGGACTTGAGGGGCTCGTCGTGTCGATCCCCATGCCGGGCCACCAGGCGGCCTGATAAGCCCCGACGTCCGGCACGGCCGAGGCGTTCGTGACGACGTAGACCATCCCGGGGCTCATCGGGATCTCCCCCGCCGCCGTCTGGAGATAGACGGGTCCAATGCTGTAGTAGACGTTTTGGCCCCCGACCGTGTACGAACTCCAGGTCGCCCGCATCCGGAAGCCGGCCCCGCTGGGTCCGTTGAAGGTGAGATAATCGCCGCTGCGCGAGACCGTCAAGTCCCCCTTCGCCGCCAGCTCCTGCGGCGAGAGGCTCCCCGAGACCAGCCCCACCGTCTGCCCCGCCCCGTTCAGAACGCCGTGGAAGCCGTTGCGGATCAAAACGTCGGAGCCGCCCGACCGGCTGCTGGAGTCGTACACGTCACTGCCGGGGCTCCCCAGGAAGACGTCGTTCCCGCCGCCGCCGATCAGCCGGTCGTCGCCCGGCCCGCCGTTCATCGTCGCCGGGAGGCTCGTCGCGTTGGTGAAGGAGTCGTTGCCGTCGCCGCCGTTGAAGACGATCCGGTTGAAGCCGGACAGCCCGGCGGCGCGGACGTTGTTCAGGTCGAGACGATAGGCGTTCCAGCCCGCGAGGTTCACCGCGGCCGTGTCGTTCCCGGTGAAGCCCTGGATCGTCAGCGTCCCGGTCGTGCGGTCGTTGATCGCGTAGGCCGCGCCCCGGTTCTGGAACGTGTCGCCAGAGTCGTGGTCGGTGAGGACGTTGTCGCCCGTGCCGCTCATGTAGAAGTCGGCGCCGGGACCGCCGGTGAACGTCGAGGGGAGACTCGTTAGGTTCCGGAACGCGTCGTCCCCCACGCCCCCTTGAAAATCGATCGACGTGACGTTCGAGAACGACGGGGTGTAGGGGGCGGCATCGGCAGAGCGGTCGACGACGAAGATCAGCCCGCCGCTGGGGTAGATCAGGGCGTCGTCGTTGCCGGCGCCGCCGACGATCGAGAGCCGGCCCGTTGGGTCGAGGCTCGCCGTGACCGAGAGCAGAACGCGCTCGCCAAGGGGCTCGATTTCGAGCCGGACGCGACGATTCGAGGAAGCTCGACGCGAGGTGCGAGGAGACGAGAAAAGGCCTTTGAGCGGCGACATCATAAACGCTCCCGGCGGCGGATCGCCCTGGTGTGTGGAGAGACCGGTTTGCAACCGACTCCCCACTTAACTCCGGGAGTGTGACAGGAGATTTTTTCCGCGGCGGGATGGGCGGCCTAATCGATCAGGTCGCCGATCTCTTGCTTGAGGCGGCGGAGGATCCGCGACTTCGCCTGACGGACGGCGGTGGGGCCGACGCCCATCTCGCGTGCGACGGCGTCGACGGGCATTCCATCGACGGCCGTCCTCCAGAAGGTCTTCCAGGTCTTCTCCTCAAACTCGCCGCGGACCAGTTCGAGGGCTCGGTGATAGAGGGCGGAGACCTGATCGGCGGGGTCGTCCTCGTCAAGGTCGGTGCTGGGATCGGGGGCCTGGGCCATCCGGACGGCGGCCTGGGTGCCCCCCTCGGCGACCGGGGTGCGGCCGCCGCGACGGAGAGCGTCCAGCCGCTTGTTCCGGGCGATCGTTCGCAGCCAGGCGCGGAAGCCGTCGCCGGCTCGATCACGGCGGAACGACGGCAGCCCCTGCGCCACGGCCAGGAAGATCTCCTGCGCAAGGTCGTCGACGTCCGCGCCGGGGCACCCCCAGCGGACGCACCAGTGCCGGACGAGCGGGCTGTAAAGGTAGACCAGCCGCGACCAGGCCTCGGAATCCGAGGCTCGGGCGCGATCCAGGAGCGTCATGGACGTGGTGTCGTCGGTCAACGAGAAGGCTCCCTTGTCGTCGGGCCTGAGAGTCGCCCATGATATTGACGCTCCCCACCCTCTCCCGCAACCCTTCGAGGTGCTACCGGAGACCCGATCGTGTCGCCCTCTCTCGACGCCTGCCCGGACGACGAGGCCCTCGCCGCCGTCGCTGCCGGGGAATTCGACGAGGACCGGGAAGCCGCCGTCTTCGCCCATGTCGAGGCCTGCCCGGCGTGCGCCGCGCGGCTCGCCGAGCGGGAGCAGGACTCGAACCCCTTCTTGAAGGGGCTCTGGCTCAACATCGAGCCGGACGACCTCGCGAAGCTCACAAGCCTTCCTCGCCCCGACGAACCTCCGGATCCGCCGGGATATGAGATCCTCGACGTGCTGGGAATGGGCGGGATGGGGATCGTCCACAAGGCCCGGCACCTGCGGCTCAATCGCATCGTGGCGCTGAAAAGGATGAGGGTTCAGACGCCGGGCGGCCTCCATCGTTTCCGCCGCGAGGCCGAGACCGTCGCGGCGCTCCAGCATCCCAACATCATCCAGATTTACGAGGTGGGCGACGTCGGCGGCCACCCCTACCTGGCGCTGGAGCACGTTGCGGGGAAGTCGCTGCTGGAGGTCCTGAGGCATGGGCGGAGGCCCATCACTCCTCGGGAGGCCGCCGCGCTCCTGGCGAAGGTCGCCGACGCCGTGCAGCACGCCCACGACCGCGGGATCGTCCACCGCGACCTGAAGCCGGGGAACATCCTCCTTCAGCCCACGACGGCCGGCGCGGACTCGTTCGAGACGCTCGACGACGTCGCCCCCAAGATCGGCGATTTCGGCATCGCCAAGTGGCTGGCCCAGGAAGCAGCGACCGAGGACGACGCCTGGGCCACCCGCACGGGCGCCCTGCTGGGGACTCCCTGCTACATGGCCCCGGAGCAGCTCGAGGGCCGAAACGTCGGGCCGCTCGTCGACGTCTACGCTCTGGGCGTGATCCTCTACATGGCCCTCGCCCAACGCCTGCCGTTCCCCGAAACGTCCCGGTTCCCGATCGCCGGCCGACCCGATCCCCGGCCGCCGTCCGCCTTGCAGCGGGGCGTCCCCCGCGACCTCGACGTGATCTGCCTGAAGTGCCTCCAGGACGATCCCACCCGCCGTTACGCGAGGGCCGCCGACCTGGCTGCCGACCTCCGCCGGTTCCTCGACGGCGCGCCGATTCTCGCCCGGCCGACGCCGTTCTGGGAGGCCGTCTGGAAGGCCGCGCGACGTCGCCCGGCGCTCGCCGGGGCGTTGGCCGCGGTTCAGGCGGCGCTGGTGGTGATCGCCGCCGGCGCCTGGTGGTACAACGGCCGTCTTCGCGACGCCCTCCAGTCGACCAGAGCGGCCGAAGCCCAGGCCGAGACCAGCGCGCGGACGGCGCTCGACGCCAATCGGCGGCTGGTGGAACAGGTCCGGACCACCTTGCAGGACGTCCCCGCGACCCGCGCCCTGCGCCGGGGACTGCTGGAGACGGCCGTCGACGGGCTGCGCCGCGTGACGACCTCCGACGCCAACGCCCCACGCCTCAGCCGGGCGGCGGCCCATCGGCTTCTGGGCGAGGTCCACTGGGAACTCGGCCGGACGGACGAGGCGGTCGCCGAGATGGAACGCTCGCGGGCCGTCGCCTCCGCCCTGCTCGCCGCCGACCCGACGCTCGACGACGCCCGCGAGCAACTCGCCCTCGCCTGTCGCCGGCTGGGCTCGTTCCACCTCCGGGGCGGGCGTCCGGAACAGGCGCGACCTTGCTTTCAGGAGGCCCTCGACGTCGCCGAAGCCTGGCGGCGACGGTCGCCCGAAGACCCCCGCGCCGAGCTGGCCGTGATTCAGGGGCTCGAACACCAGGGCCACGCCGCTCACTGGGGCGGCGACCTCGACGCCGCCGGCAGCCTGCTGGAACGGATGCTCGCCATGACCGAGGCCCGGCTCGCCGCCCAACCCGACGACGACGAGTCCCAGAAGATGCTTGGCTCCGCCCTCGACCTGCTGGGGGGGATCGCCGAGACCCGCGGCGACCTCAAGACGGCCCGCGACCGATTCCAGCGGTCGCTCGACCTGGAGCTGGCGGCCGAGGCCCGGCGCGGTCGGTCGGCGGCCGTCGGCCGGGCGCCCGAGGACGATCCGGCCTTTCGCAACGTCGTCGTCTCGCTGAACAACCTGGCGGTGCTGGACGTGCTCCTGGGCGACATGACCCGCGCCGCGGCCGAGATGGACGCCGGACTCGATCGCGCCCGCCGCTGGGCCGCCCACGACCCGGAGGACGTCCAGCGCAAGCTCGACCTGATCGACGCCCTCGTCAATCGCGCGGGCGTCGAGACGGATCGGCTCGCGCACGCCGCGGCGATCCCGTTCCTGGAGGAGGCGCAAACCCTGCTGAACGACCTTCGATCCGCGGGGAAGTTGGACGGGCTCCCGATCTACGGGATCGAGCGGACCAACGGCGTCATCGAGGAGCTGGAGGTCTGCCGCCTCGCGACGACCGCCGTGGAAGATGCCTCGGTCATCTGGAAGGCCCCGCCGTACGTCGCCCCCCGCGTCGCGACGGCTCGCATCGGCCTGCTCCTCCAGGCCGGGCGTCGGGACGAGGCGATCGCCGAGGCCGAACGCCTCGCCGCCTTCGACCCGGTTGATTCCGCCGCCTGGCTCGCCAAGGCTCGGTCGTGCTCGCAACTCGCCGAGACCTTTGATCCCCTCGCGGCCCGTCTGGTCGAGGCTTCAATCCAGGCGCTCGGCAAGGTCTACGACGCCGGCGGCGCCCCGCCCAAACGCCTGGAGCTGGAGACCGACCCCCGCCTCGCCGCCGCCCGACGTTCGCCGGCGTTCGCCGCGATCCTGGCGCGGGCTCCCGCGCAGTAGCCTCCTACTTGGAAAGAGAGCTTCCGATGCAGCGTCTTCTTGCCTTTCTGTTCGCCGTCGGGGTGACGTCGGCGACCGTCTTCAGCGCGGAGCCGCCCCCGCCGGTCGTGATGCTCAAGCTGGACGATCTGTCCCGCATCACCCCGCGCTGGCAGCGCGTCGTCGACTTCCTTCAGGCCGAGGGATTGAAGGCCAATTTCGGGATTATCAACGGCCCGCTGGAGAAAGAAGACCCCAAGTTCAACGCCTGGGTGAAAGACCTCGCCGCGAAGGGGACGATCGAGTTCTGGCACCACGGCTACGACGCCAAGTACCCCCACGACGCCACCCACAAGGGGGAGTTCGAGGGCTCCGGCTACGACCTCCAGCGCAAGGCCCTGACGCGCGGTCAGGAACTGGCGAAACTCCGCTTCGGCCAGCCGTACACGGCCTTCGGCCCGCACTACAGCGGGACGGACGCCGACACCTTCCAGGCTCTCGAAGAAGTCCCCGAGATCAAGGTCGTCTTCTTCTACGCGCCGAAGCCCCCGGCGAAGACGTCCAAGATCATCATCGAACGCCGGATGGAGCTGGAGAAGCCGATCTTCCACCCCAACCCCGCCTTCGTGAAGGAGCGCTACGAGGCCGTCGGCAAGACCAGGGACTACATCGCCATCCAGGGCCACGCCGACCAGTGGGACGACCCCCGCTTCGCCGACTTCCAGGAAGCCGTCCGATTCCTGAAATCCAAGGGCTGCCGCTTCGTGACCGTCTCCGAATGGATGGCGGAACGGAAGACGCAGTGAAGTCCGAGCCGACCGAATTTCCTTTCGAATTCCGGGACTGATCCCCCGCCGTCGTGACATAACCTTGGGTTCGGGCGAGACTCGAAGGCCGGGGAGAAGGAACGATGACGAGCGAGGAACGGCCCTTGGGGTTCGGGCGGCTCCGCACGCTGTTCGAGGCGGGGACGCTCGGCGGTCTGGCGGACGGGCAACTCTTGAAGAGGTTCGCGGCCCGCGACGGCGCGGCGGCCGAGGCGGCGTTCGCGCTGCTGGTCGAGCGGCATGGGGCGATGGTTCTGCGGGTCTGTCGGTCGATCCTGGCCGACACGCACGCGGCCGACGACGCATTCCAGGCGTCGTTCCTGGTGCTCGCCCAGAAGGCGGGCTCGCTGCGGGCTCGGGACGACATCGGCCCGTGGCTTTACCAGGTGGCCTATCGCGTGTCGTCGTGCGCTCGTTCGGCTGCGGCGCGACGTCGTCGCCATGAGCAGGCGGCCGCCGAGAAGAGGGCCGGCGCGACCCGCGCCGAGACGCCCGAGGACGTCGGGCCGATCGTCCATGAGGAAGTGAACGCTCTGCCCGACCGCTATCGCGCGGCGGTCGTTCTTTGCTGTCTGGAGGGCCGCACCCACGCCGAGGCCGCCCGCCGGCTCGGTTGCCCGGTGGGGACTGTGGAGAGCCGCCTGGCGCGTGGTCGCGAGCGGCTCCGCGTCCGGCTCGCTCGCCGCGGCCTCTCGCCGTCCCTGATCCCCGTCGCCGCCCCCTTCCAGGCGCCTTTGCCCGTCGCGCTCGTCGACTCGACCGTCGGCCTCGCCTCGATGCTCGCCGCCGGCCGGGCCGAAGGCGCCGCGGTGGTTCTGTTGAAACAGGTTCTTGGAGACATGCTCATGACGCGGTTGAAGCTGTCCCTGGCGGCCCTCGGCAGCGTCGCCGTGTTGTCGGCGGCCGTCCTCACGCTTCAGCCCAAGGGCGTCGCCGGTCCGCCGGAACCCAAGGCTGAGATCAAGGCGCCCGAGGCTGTCGCGGCCGTCGAGCAGGCGCCGGATGGGCCGCTCAGAGTTCCCAAAGAATTGAACTTCGGCACCCTTCGCGTCGGGGCCCTGGCCGACGGCGGGGCGACTCTCATCCTGAATGAGACGAATGAGAGCGGGAAACTCAACGTCGAGGTCAATCCGCCGTCGTTCCTCAAGGTGCGCGGGGTGCAGATTCGCCAGCAGACTCGACTTGGCAAGAAGACGCGGCTCGTCGAACTCAGGCTGGCCGTAGATACGAGCCGCCCCGGCGACTTCAAGGGTACCGTTCACATCGACTACGACGGCCGGCGATTCGAGTTCCCCGCGACGGTCAGCGTGCTTCCCGAGGAGAAAGACCTGACCAAGGTGTTGTTCATCACCCCCTCATTCGGTTCGGCGGCCGACGATCGCGAGTATTTTCAACCCTGGTTCGACCTGATCAAGTCTGCAAACCTCGACGTCAGCTACCTGGACCCGACTCTCGAAGGACTTCCCGATCGAGGGCGAGTCGAATACGACCGGGACGCGCGGCCGATTCCTCCCGAATGGCTGAAGCGATTCGACGTCGTCCTCCTGGCGGACGGCGGTCCGGTGTACGTTCAGGGCCCGGACTCGGAAATCCTCCGGAGCTACGTTCGCGGCGGCGGTCGACTCGTGATCGGCGCGAGCGCCTTCATGTTGGGCTCCGTGCCGAAGATGAATGACTTGCTGGAGCCCTTCGGTCTTCAAATCACGGACAGGGACGTCGTTGAGAGGTCCGATCCCTCGGGCCCGAACTGGGTTCCCATCACTGTCAAGGCCGCGCCGGACGCCAGCGACCCGTTCTTGAAGAATGTCAACACCATCGTCTTCAGCAGGATGACTCCCGTACGCGTCAAGGACGACGGCCGCGCCCGGATCCTCATTCACGACCCTCATGACAAGGACCTGGGTTTCGCCGCCGTCTCGCGTGACGGCGGCGAGGTGATCGTGCTTGGCCCCTCCCTGCTTCTGAACTGGCTGGGTGAGAACCAGGCCGGGACCGACAACGTCGCCTTTCTGGGGAACCTCCTCAGGAGGCCGAAGGGTCGGTGAGCGGCGACTGTCGGCGGCCCCACCTTGCATGCGGGCTTGACGGGCAAACTATAAATTTAGTAGTTATGTCGAGGGCGCGCGGTTCCTCTCCTCGCTGTATCGCGCGTTCTTCCCTCCCCATTGCCGTCCAGCCCGATTGAAGGCGCACGCCTCGTCCTCGAACGCAGGGACTTTCCAGCCGTTTCGAAGGGGCGTCGGGCGTTGCGTCTTCGCCGCGTCATGCATTCACGAATTCTGTTTTTATGATGAGATCGCCCATGCCCTTGCAATCGTTGCGTCGCCGATCGGACGCGAATCGTCGAGGATTCACGCTGATCGAGTTGCTGGTGGTGATCGCGATCATCGCCGTTTTGATCGCGCTGTTGCTGCCGGCCGTGCAGAGCGCTCGCGAGGCCGCCCGCCGGGCTCAGTGCGTCAACAACCTCAAGCAGATCGGCCTGGCGCTGCACAATTACGCGTCGGCCCAGAGCGAGGCTTTCCCCTGGGCCATGGGGCCCGGCTCCTACAACGGCTGGTCGGCGCACCCGATGTTCCTGCCGCAGATGGAGCAGCAGGCTCTCTACAACTCGATCAACTTCGCCAACACCGGCGCGGCGATGTGGACGGGGAACCCGCCCAACACGACGTCGTTCCGCATTCAGGTGGCCGCGTTCCTCTGCCCGTCGGACACCGACCGGCTGACCAACGCCGACGGCCACTGCAACTACATGATGTGCGCCGGGGCGACGGCCGACGAGTTCTACTATTACAACACCAACAGCGCCAACTCCCCGCAGGCGTTGACGGGCGTGGGGCGGTCGTTCGGCAGCCCGTACATGTCCAAGAGCATCCCGCACGTGAAGCTGAGCATGATCGTCGACGGCACCAGCAACACGGCGGCCTTCAGCGAGCAGGTGCTGGGCGTCGGCGACGACGACTACGCGCTTTGGGATTCGATGAAGCCCACCTCGGCCAACGGCGACGCCAGCAGCACCAAGCCGGCCTACCCGCCCAACCCCCAGGCCGACTACAACGTCTGCAACTCGAAGGCGCCGACCGCGACCTCCAGCGTCAAGCTCTGGAGCCACGGCTACCAGTGGTACGCCGGTGCACCGAACATCGGGGCCTATTGCCACGTGATGCCGCCGAACACCTGGAGCTGCACCTACGCCAACAACGGCTTCGCCGTCACGGCGTCCAGCCGGCACCCCGGCGTGGTCAACGTCTGCATGGCCGACGGTTCGGTCAAGGCCGTGAAGAACTCGGTGGCCCTGAACGTCTGGTGGGCGCTCGCTTCCATGGGCGGCGGCGAGGTCATCTCGGCCGACGCCCTCTGATCCCACCCCGCCATCCTTCGCGGGCCGCGGCCGCTGCGCCGGTCGGCCCGCAGTACGAATCGGAGTCGCTCTCGACCATGCTTCGAAACAAGATCAACTGGGCCATCCCCGTCGCCGCCGCCCTCGCTTGCGGCCTGCTTCTGGCCGGCTGCGACACGGGCGCCCCGTCGGTCTCGGCCTCCACGGACGAGGTCGCCGTCAAGGGGACCGTCAAGATCGGCGGCAAGCCGGCGACCGGGGGCGAGATCATGTTCGACCCCTCGAACGTCAAGCGCAAGTTCGCCGGCATCCGATCGGCGAAGATCGGCGAGGACGGGACGTACACCGTCACGACCCTCTACGGCGGCAACAAGATCTCGATCCGCACCCCCCAGATCGACGTCTCCGCCGACCTCGCTCCGTCCGACGACGCCAAGGGGAAGCCCGTGCCGAAGTCGAACGTCGACAAGGCCGCCGCCAAGCTGGGGGGCGGAACCCTCCACCCCAACGTCAAGAAACTCGACATCGAAGACGGCGACCAGCCCATCGACATCGAGCTCTAATCCAACAGGCCCCCGGCGAGCGTTCTCCCCGACGCCCACCAGGGGCCTCTCCATGCGCTTCGAACGCCGAGTCTCGGCAGGCCCTTGTCCGCAGCAAGCTTTGCAGGATAAAGTCGATCCCCGGCGGTCGCGGTTTCGGACGACGGTGCGGACGGGGGAGGCCGAGGGAATGGCGACGCGCTTCGGGCTGGGGCCGGTTTTCGCCTATGAGTGGTTGGCCGGCTCGCGACGTTGGCAGGTCTATGCGTTGCGGTCGTTGCTGGTCTTCTTGATGTTCCTCGGCCTGGCGTGCGTCTGGCTGGGGGAGCTGGACGATTCGGGGAGGATGTCGGTCCGGCAACTGGCGGGGATCGGCCAGGACTTCTACATGGCGACGGCGTTGATCCTGCTGGGTCTGGTGGGCCTGGCGGCGCCGGCTGCGACGGCGGGATCGGTCTGCGTGGACAAGGCCCGCGGCAATCTGATGGTCCTGTTCACGACCGACCTGTCCAACACGGAGATCGTGCTGGGCAAGCTGGCGGCGCGGCTTACGCCGGTGCTCGGCCTGATCGCCTGCGCGGCGCCGATGCTCGCGCTGGCGACCCTCTTCGGCGGCGTCGACCCCTTGCTGCCGACCGGCGCGGTCCTGGTCTGCCTGGCCTGCGGCGTCTTCGGCTGCACCCTGGCGCTGACGCTGTCGATCTGGGGCCGGAAGACGCATGAGGTTCTGCTGGCGACCTACGCCTTCGGCATTTTCTGGATGCTCTCAGCGTTGATCTGGGCGGCGATCTTCGAGGTCGTCCCCTGGGCGGCCCGCCCGTCCTGGTTTCCGGGCCAGTTGGCTCTGCTCCCTTACAACCCGGCCTTCCTGGTCCTCGCCCCCTTGAATGGCGTGACCGGCCCGCTCTCAATCGGGATCAAGGAACAGGCGCGGTTCTGCGTGCTGGGACTGCTGACCTCGGCGTTGCTGGCGGCGCTGTCGATCTGGCGGATCCGGACGGTGGTCGTCCGGCAGGCCGGTCGAGGAGAGGCGGTACGCCGGCCGGAGCCGCCGGTCGAGGCGCGTCCGACGCCGTTCGGCTGGCTCGCGGGCTTGATGCCGTCGCCGTCGCTCGACGGCAATCCGGTCCTCTGGCGCGAGTGCCGACGGCGGCGGCCTTCGCTCTGGACGGTCGCCGTCTGGGGGCTCTACGCCGTGGTCGCCAGCGGGTTCAGTCTCTGGGTGGTCGTCTCCGTCCTCGCCGGCGCGCGGGGGGGTATCGGAGAGGGGGCCAGCGTGATCTCGGGCTTTCAGACGGCGGCCGGGCTGCTGCTCCTGAGCGTCTCGGCGGCGACGAGCCTGGCGGAAGAGCGCCAGCGCGGAAGCCTTGATGTTTTGCTGACCACGCCGTTGTCGACCCGGTCGATCGTCATGGGCAAGTGGTTGGGGGCCTTCCGGGGCGTGCCTCCGTTGCTCATCTGGCCGGTGCTCATCGCCGCGTCCGTGACGACGAACAACGGGTTCGCGCCGATCCTGATCGGCGGCCTGATCCTCGCCTACGGCGCGGCGATCACCAGTCTGGGCCTGGCGCTGGCGACCTGGCTTCCCAGGCTGGACTGGGCCGTCGGCCTGACCGCCGGGCTTTACGTCGTGGTGCTCATCGGAGCCATCGCCTTCGGTATGACGGTCTTCGGCGAGGGGCCCAATTCGATCGGGCCCGGCGTGGCGGCGGCCAGTCCGTTCTGGGGCGTCGGCTACTCCACCGGCCTGTTCAGCGGCAAGATTCTCTCGACCGGCAAGGCCGTCAGCCACTCCGTCTGGATCGTCGTCTGGATCGTCGTCTACGTCGTCGTCGCCCTCGCCCTGCTGCTGGCGACGCTCAAGACGTTCAACCGCTGCCTGGGCCGGACCGACGATCGGTGTCGACGATCCGGCCGCGGCCTCGATCAATAGCTGTCGGCGCTGATCACCTCGCCGCCGGCCCGCGTGCCGAGGGCCATCCAGGTCGATTGGTTGATGCTGTCCTTGATGAACCGGACGCTGCCGTCAGCGAGCAGCGTGTTGACGCCGCCGGAGTGGAAGCTGTCGGCTCGGGTGAACTCCCCCTGCTGGGCCGCGACGCTGCTGCCCCATTTGCAGACGCTCCAGGGGTAGTTCGAGGCGTTGGGGGTGACGACCGTGTTGAAGATCGTGTAGCCCTCGGTCCCGATCGCCCAGCGGAGGCCCTTGTCGGTCAGGATCGTGGGGGCGGCGGCGGCGTACGAGGTGTTGCAGGTGTTCAGCGCCGCCTGGACGCTCGCGAGCGACCCGGAGGCGTCCAGCACGCTGGCGGCCGTGGGGAGCGAGCCGCTCTGCAAGGGGCCGTTCCCCCGGGCCTTGACCTTCGCGCCGGAGCCCCGGATCCCCTCGGAGAAGGCGATGGTGTTCGAGGTGCCGTCGACGGCGTCGCGGATGCCGTAACATCCCAGCAGCCGGAACAGGCCGCTGGTCGTGGTGGCGCTCTTGACGGTCGTCGTCCCCTTGGAGGCGAAGTAGTTGTTCCAGTTGTCGCTGGATGCGTTGCCGTCGGACGGGCAGAGAAAGGTGTTGATCCGCGCCTGTTTCGCCGTGGAGTTGATCGGGTTGGCGTCCGCTCCCTCCGCGGCGAAGTTGAAGTTGATCGCGTTGTAGATCGTCCCCCCCTCGATGTCGCCGAGAAGCAACGCCTGGGCGCTCCAGTTCTGCTGGTCGAGATACTTGTTGGGCAGGGCGACCACGCCGCTCGAACACCCCAGCGGGAACGAGTCGTGCCGGCTGTGGTAGTTGTGCAGCGACAGCCCGATCTGCTTCAGGTTGTTCGTGCACTGGATCCGCCTCGCCGCCTCGCGCGCCGCCTGCACGGCGGGCAGCAAAAGCGCGATCAAGACGGCGATGATGGCGATGACGACCAACAGCTCGATCAACGTGAAAGCCCGACGATCCATCGCAACAACCTCCCCATGCGTCGGCCGATCCGCCTTCGCGCAGGCGAGCACGATTCGCCCCGAGGGGGCGAAGGCGGAAAAGACGCCGGAAGTGATAACTCGCACGAACCAACCAAGAATATGGCGATGCGACGAATGTACCGAGGGGTGGCGGTTTCTGAAAATAAAAACGCATTCATTTTCAATGGGCCGTTCACCCGATCGTCGACGATCCGGCGAGATGTCAGCGGCTCGCTCGGATCAGCGATTCAGCCTCGGCGCGGAAGCGGTTCAGCTCAGCGCGCTGCTGCCATCCCAGGTAAGCGGCGGTATCGATCCAGGCGACCGCGCGGTCGAGATACGTCCGAGCCCGATCCTTGCCGCCGAGCCGATGATGGATCATGGCCAGGAAGAGCCAGTCGTAGGCGGTCGCCGAATAGCCGGGCTGTCCTTCCAGGCCGTCCAGTTGCTTGAGAGCCTCGTCGTCGCGGCCCAGGCGGTAGAGCAGGCAGGCCCGCGTGTGGGCGCTGTTGTTGTCGGACGACTTCCCCAGGGACTTCTCGACAAGGCCGAGCGCGCGGGCGGCTTCCCCGGCGGCCGAAGGGGCGAGCACGCACAGCCAGGCCGCGTTGTTCAGGGTCGTGCGATCGGTCGACTGGCCGTGGCGTTGGATCGCGTCCCGGCAGAGTTGGAGGTAAGAATTCTCGTCGCCGACTTGCAAGAAGATCTGGCCGTGCGCGATCGCAACCGGCAGGTAATCCGGCGCGAGGGCCCCGGCCTTCCTCGCGTCCGCGGCGGCCTCGTCCCAACGGCCGAGTTCCGCGAAGCAACCGGCGCGGGCCCCCCAGTCCCCTCCGAACCGGTCCTCCGGGGTCAGGAAGGGGGTGATGGCGTCGATCGCCGCTTCCCAGCGCTTCTGCTTCATGAGCTGGTCGATCTCGCCCCACCGCTCGGACTGGATCACGGCTTCGGCCTGGAGATACCGGAACTGCGTCTCCAGGACGACCTCCCAGGCGTCGGTCGGGCCGGCTGCGGGGTCCGGCCGACGGTTGCCGACCTCGACCCCGTTGAGCAGGTTCCGGGAGGCGCCGGAGTTCCCTCGGCTCTGCTGGACGCAGGCCAGGGCGATCCGCAGGGCGCCGGTCCTCACCCGGTCGTAGGCTCCCTGGAGCGCAGGCAGGTCCACCTCGCGTCCGGCCCGCAGGGAGGCGGGGGCGATAATGAACTGCAGCCCCTGTGTGGCTCCGCTGTTGGCCTTGACCATCCGATCCATTAACTCGGCGATGCGCTCCGGGGGGACGCCGGGATCGGCGTGGAGCAGGCAGAGGCGGACGAGCATGGCGAGCGTCCTCCCATCGACGACGCTGCCATGGCGCTCGATCAGCCGGCCGCAGGCGCGACGGTAGCCCTCGACGTCGTCGGTGTAGAGCTGCAAGGTCGCGAGCCGCAGCCAGGTCCTCCGGTTCCACTCGCCGTCGCCTGCGAGGTCGGCGTCAAGGATCGAGGAGTACTCCCGACAGGCTTTGGCCCAGTACTTGAGTTCGGAAAGGGCGTCGGCGCATTTGATCCGGAACGGGACGTCGGCCTCGCGCCCTCGGGTCGCCGCGGCGAAGGCGGCCTCGGCCTGGTCGGACTCTCCGAGGGCGGCGTGGTAGCGGAACCGTTCAAGCCTCATGTAGAAGTCGTCCGGGCGGAGCCGGACCGCCTCGGCCAGCTCCTCCTCCGCCCTGTCCCACCAGCCGGCGTCGGCGTACGAGCGGAACGCCTCAATCGCGACGTGCGGGTCGCGGCGGCGGATGCGTTTCACGGTCGCCAGCTCGGTTTGGGCGTCGGAGAGGCCTCCCCGGCGGACATGGAAGCGGAACGATTCGAGCCGGATCACGTCGTCGTTCGGGGCGAGCTGGACGGCCCTGGCGTACTCGGGCGCGGCCTGGTCCCAGCGCTTCAGCGCGGCGAGGCCTCGCCCGCGAAGGATGCTCCGCCGCGGATCGTCGGGCATCGCGGTTCCCTCGATCAGCCGATGCGCCTCGTCGTGGAAGTAGAGGAACTCCGCCCAGTCGTTCCAGTATTGCCAGGGTACGAGCCCAGAGCGGCTGTCGGCCTGGGTGCGGATCGCCTGCTGGAGGAGGCGGTCGAGTTCCCGCCGCGAATTCGCCAACTCCTGCCGGGCGGCCTCGACCTGCCCCGACCGATGCAGCGCCATTGCCAGGACGGGATACACGAGCGATCGGGCGTGGAAGCTGGTCTTCGACAGGGACTCGCGCAGGTCGTGAACGGCCTCGGCGTCCCTCCCGAGGCGGTGAAGGCAGAGCCCCCGCACGAAGAGTCGGCTCCACTGGAGGTCCTTCGGAACGAACCGAGAATCGAGCTCGATGGGCCTCGCCGCGAAGGCGGGGATGGGGTTGGCCAGCGAGCAGGCGCGGACGAGCCGGATCAGGACGGACGGGTCTCTGGAGCCCTCAAACCGTGTCAGCATCCGCTCGCAGGTCCGCCGATAGGCCGGCGCATCGCCCCGGATGAGGAAGAGCAAGGCGGCCTCGTACCATTGCCGGGCCAGGTCAGGCGTTCGGTGGTCGAACGACCGAGCGTGGTCCTCGGCGGCGAGGTCCCACAGTCCCATCGTCGCGTAGAGTTCGCCGCGATGGAGCCAGACCTGGGCGTGGTCCGGGCGCAGCTCGATCGCCCGGCCGTGCGAGGACTCGGCCGCGGCCCAGCGGTTGAGCGTCGTCTCGTGCGCGGCCAGGTCGATCGCCGCGTTGGCCGCGTTCATCCGCTCGGCGCCTTCGCGAAGCTCCTGCGCCTTGGATTCGGCGTCCCGCCGCGCCGCGTCGGCCTCGGCTCTGGCCGCGCGCTCGGCCCGCCATTTCCAGGTCACGCCGGCCAGGCCGGAGACCAGCAGCAGCGCGAAGCCCGCGGCGGTCAGCACGGAGGCCCGGTGGCGGCGGTAGGACTTCTGGAACCGGTACCAGGACGACGCCGGGCGAGCCTCGACCGCCTCGTCGGCCAGGTAGTGCTGGACGTCCTTCGACAGGCCGGCGACCGTCTCATAGCGCCGGGTGCGGTCCTTCTCCAGGCAGCGCATGACGATCCAGTCGAGCTCGCCCCGCAGCAGGTTCGAGAGCCGGGCCGGGTCGGTCCCTCGCCGCGCCGAGACGGCGGACAGCGTGTCGCCCAACGAGGTGAGCCGCGTGCTGGGCCGGGGCGGCTCCTCCTCGCGGATGATCCGTCGAATCTCGTCGAACGCGGCCCTCTGGAACCGCCCTCGGTCGAAGGGCGTGGTGCCGGTGAGCAGCTCGTAGAGCAGGACGCCCAGCGAGTAGACGTCGCTGCGGGTGTCCACGTCGAGCTGGTTGACCTCGGCCTGCTCCGGGCTCATGTAGAGGGGCGTGCCGATCATCTGGGCGAACCGCGTGTAGACGGTCTTCTCCGTGAGCTGCTGCCCGAGCGCCTTGGCCACGCCGAAGTCGATCACCTTGACCACGGGCACTCCGTCGTGCGGGGCGACGAGGATGTTCGAGGGCTTGAGGTCGCGGTGGATGACCCCCTTCTGGTGGGCGTGCTGCACGGCCTGGCAGACCTGGATGAACAGGCCGAGCCGCTCCCGGGTCGTCAGGTTGTTCTCGTCGCAGTATTCGGTGATGGGGACGCCGCGGACGAGTTCCATGACGAAGTAAGGGCGGCCGCCGTCGGTCGTGCCGCCGTCGAAGACGCTGGCGATGTTGGGGTGGTCCATCATCGCCAAAGCCTGCCGCTCAGCCTCGAACCGCGCGACGACCTGGCGCGAGTCCATACCGGGCTTGATGACCTTCAGGGCCACCTTTCGGCGAACCGGCTGGTGCTGCTCCGCGACGAAGACCAGGCCCATGCCCCCCTCGCCGATCTGCTCCATCAGCTTGTAGGGGCCGATCATCGTCCCCTCGCCCTCGCGGCTGGCTGGAGGGTCGAGGGTGGTCTCGCCGGGGGCCGCCGGCGCGCCCATGAACGAGCCGGCCTCGCCGAAGGCGTCCAGCAACTCCTGGACCTCCGCCCGGACCCCCGGGAAACCCTCGCAGGCGTCGTCGAGGAACGCCAGGCGCTCGTCCAGCGAGGCGATCTCGGCGGCGCGGCTGAAGACGGATTTCACATCCGGCACGGGACGGCTCATGGGCGAAAGCTCCTGACAGGGGTGTCACCCTACCCTGCGCCGTCTACGGGACGAGACTGCCAGGAAAATCAGCCGGAATCGGGGGTTTGTCGGAACTCGTCTTCGCTCCGCAGCTTGCGGAAGAGCCAGGCCCGGGCGAACGCCCAGGTCCGGTAGGCCGTGCGCGGCGAGACGCCCAGCACGTCGGCGGCTTCGTCCAGCGTGAGGCCGGCGAAGTAGTGCAGCTTCACCAACTCAGCGGCGGCGGCGTCCCGCGCGGCGAGGCCGTCGAGGGCCTCATCCACGGACAGGACGTCCTCGATGGGCGCCGAGGGGGCGGGGAGATCGTCGGGCATCTCCAATCGCCGGCCGTTCCCGCCGCGCTTGAGGCGCGCCTTGCGTCGGGCGGACTCGACCAGGATGCGGCGCATCGCCTCGGCGGCGGCGGCGAAGAAATGGGGACGCCCCCCCCAGTCCTTCGCCTGGCCCCCGCCGACCAGACGGAGATAAGCCTCATGGACCAGGGCCGTGGCCTGGAGGGTCTGCCCGGCTCGTTCGGCGGACAGCTGTCGCGCGGCCATCCGGCGCAGCTCAGCGTAGACCAGCGGCAAGAGATCCTCGGCGGCCTGTCGCTCGCCCCGCTCGACGGCGGAAAGGATGCTGGTCAGATCGCGCATGGATCGGCCTGCCCGGTCTCACTCGCTGGAAGGCAGCCTTGTCGTTTGTCCGATCGTAGCCGTCGGGAGACGGGAGGAGCCGTGAGCCACGGACGGCCACGTACCCAAGATGGAGGTTTGAGGCGATGTCGGCAGGGATAGACCTTGATTGGCCTCCCTGCTCGACTTCTCTTAAGTGTGTGTTTACGCGGAGCTTTCGCTCCGTTTTGAGTTGCGCCGGCAGGAATCGAACCTACGACCTCCAGGTTATGAGCCTGGCGAGCTAACCGCTGCTCCACGGCGCACTTGGATACTACCCGAAGGCGGCGCCGGGGGGAACCCTCCACCCAAGACTTTCGAAGCCGATTGGGCGGATTTCTGGGGGCGCGGTTGCCGCGGCCGTCGAGGCGGACGCTCCGAGAACGACGAGCCGGACGCGGCCCGGGTTAATCGCTGTCCGCGCTGACCACCTCGTTCCGGCTCGGGTGCCGAGGCCCCTTCCGGTGGCGGGGCTGGTGCGTGCTTGATGAACGGGACGCGGCCGTCGCCGAGCAGGACAGTGACGCCGCCGGAGTGGAAGCTGTCGGCCTTGACGAACTCGCCCTGCTGCCCGGAGGCTGATCGCGTTGTCGATCGTCCCCCCCCCTCAATGTCGCTCAGCAACAGCGACTGGGCGCTCCAGTTCTGCCGCACTAGAGCGCTGACCGCTCGGGTTGCACACAGAGCGGAGGAGTCAACGGGGACTGGCTCCGCAGCGCAGCGGAGGTGCCTGTCCCCCTTGGCTCCGAAGCGGCCTCGGGGATGCCCGGAGAAAGGGGACAGGCACCCGGCCGCCAGGTCGATACCAAGGGCCGAGGCGCTCCCGCCGGGAGCCAGTCCCCTTTCTCCTCCGCCGTGTGCAACCCAAGCGGTCGCCGCACTAGGTACTTGTTGGGAGACACGCAGATGCCGTTCGACGACTCGCACGACCGATCCAAGGATATGGCGATGCGAGGAATCGACCGAGCCGACGCGGCAGCTCCAGGTGAAAACCGATTCACTCGATCGTCCGTGGCGCGCGGTCACCGGCGATTCGCGCGCGACTGGCCGACGACGTTCTTCCTCTGTGCGGTTCTGAGGACTACGATGATCGGCGAAGCATTTCTCGGCTCGAAGCATGGTTTGGCCGAGCGCCGTCGAAGTCATGGCAGGCGGCGGCCGACTTCGACGCCCCACGGCGGATGACTGAGTTAAGCGTGGGGTTCGCCTGCCCTTCCTCGAAAGGGGCTCACGCAAGTCATCGGTCTAGGCCGTCGGCTTGCGTCATTCCTGGCACCGCCTGGCCGAATTGAACTCAGAGCGGAATCCGACGAGTTCTAGCCTATCCATCAACCGTTGTTTCACATCAAGGGGTCTAAATCATGCGGGCCCGATTACTTCTCCCGACTGCGGCGCTGCTCACTGCCGGCGCTCTGCTCGGATGGGCGTCGACTTCCGGCTGGTTTGCCCAGGCGCTCGCACAAGATGCGAAGACCACGCCGACAGGGCCCGCCGACGGCCGCACGAAGCTGCCGATGCCCCTGTCGCCGTTCGAGGGGAAGATCGGCAAGACCTACAAGGAGTCCGAGGCCGTCTGGCAGAAGCCCCCGGCTGCTCCCGAGGGGGCGCCGAACGTGATTGTGATCCTGCTGGACGACGTTGGATTCGGGCAGATCTCGACGTTCGGCGGCCTGGTCCCGACGCCCAACCTGGACAAGCTCGCCGCCCGTGGGCTGAAGTACAACCGCTTCCACACCACGGCCATCTGCGGACCCACGCGGGCCGCCCTGCTCACCGGCCGCAATCACCACGAGTGCGGCAACGGCTTCCTGATGGAATGGGCGACCGGGTTCCCGAACTACTCCACGATGATCCCCAGGAGCACGGCGACCATCGGCGAGATCCTTCGTGACAACGGCTACGCCACCTGGTGGTTCGGCAAGAACCACAACACGCCCGACTGGGAGACCACCGTCGCCGGCCCCTTCGACCGTTGGCCTTCCGGCATGGGCTTCGACTACTTCTTCGGCTTCAACGCAGGCGAGACCCACCAGTACTACCCCGTGCTGTTCGAGAACACGACCCCCGTCGAGCCGAACAAGTCCCCCGAGGCCGGCTACCACTTCATGACCGACATGACCGACCGGGCGATCGCCCGCATGAAGTTCTCGAAGTCGGTCGCGCCGGGGAAACCGTTCTTCATGTATTTCGCCCCCGGAGCCATGCACGCCCCGCACCACGTCACCGCCGAGTGGCGCAAGAAGTTCGCCGGCAAGTTCGACATGGGCTGGGAGAAGTACCGCGAGATCGTCCACAAGAACCAGCTCGACCGGGGGATCATTCCGCCGGGAACCAGGCTGACTCCCCGGCCGGACTGGGTCCCCGCCTGGGATACGATCGACGACGAGAAGAAGAAGCTCTACACCGCGCTGATGGAGAATTTCGCGGGCTACTTCGCGTTCACCGACCATGAGGTCGGCCGGCTGCTGGACGCGGTCAGGGAGCTGCCCGATGGGGACAACACGCTCGTCATGTACATCGTCGGCGACAACGGAGCGAGCGCGGAGGGGGGCCCGGACGGGACGCTCAACGAGATCAAGAACCTCAACGGGTTCCAGACCGACGTCAAGGACACGCTCGCGAACATCGGCAAGCTCGGCGGCCCCGAGTCCGAGCCGCACTACCCGATCGGCTGGGCCTGGGCGGGGAACACCCCGTTCCAGTGGACGAAGCAGATAGCCTCTCACCTGGGCGGGACGCGAAACCCGATGGTCGTGAGCTGGCCCGCCAGAATCAAGCCCGACGACAGGCCCCGCGACGCCTTCCTGCATGTCGTCGACGTCCTGCCGACGATCCTGGAGGC
The DNA here is from genome assembly GCF_011065895.1 of Paludisphaera rhizosphaerae. Taxonomy (NCBI): domain Bacteria; kingdom Pseudomonadati; phylum Planctomycetota; class Planctomycetia; order Isosphaerales; family Isosphaeraceae; genus Paludisphaera; species Paludisphaera rhizosphaerae. Next base: position 75,752 of record NZ_JAALCR010000025.1, read on the forward strand.
GGTGAAGATCCCCATGCCCGGCACGGTCAACGGCATCGAGCAGAAGCCCCTTTCGGGAAGGTCGTTCCTCGCCAGCTTCGCCGACCCGAGTTTCAAGGGCCGCTCGGAACAATACTTCGAGATCATGAGCAACCGCGCCATCTACCGCGACGGCTGGAAGGCGAACGCCCATCACTCGTTCCCCTGGCGCGGGGATTATTCGCCCGGCAAGTGGGAAGAGGACCGGTGGGAGCTGTACCACCTCGACGAGGACTTCTCGGAGGCTGAGGATCTCGCCGCGAAGATGCCGGACAAATTGAAGGAGCTCAAGGCCGCGTTTGATGAAGCGGCGGTCCAGCAGGACGTCTACCCGCTCGACGACCGATTCGCCGCGCGTCTGGCGGTGGCGAAGCCGCCGGTGCCCGGTACGTCGCCGGACGCGAAGCAATTCACCTATTTCCCCGGCGCCACCCGCATCGCGGAGGCCGCGGCCCCGCCGATGAAGAACCGTTCCTGGACGCTCTCGGCCAGCATTCGGAGCGAGGGCGAGAAGTCCGAGGGGGTGCTCGTCGGCTTCGGCGGAGTCGCCGCCGGCCTGTCGCTCTACCTCGACAAGGGTGTGCCGGTCTTCGATTACAACTACTTCGAGAAGCACACGGTCGTGAAGGGGAAGCAGCCCGTCCCGACCGGCGCGGCGACCGTCGAGGTCGATTTCGATTACCAGGGGGGCGAGAAGCCCGGCGGTCCGGCCGCCGTCACGCTCAAGATCAACGGCGAATCCATCGCCCAGGGAACGATTCCGGCCACGGTCGCCGGCCGTTTCGGCGTCGACACCTTCGGCGTCGGCGAAGACACCGGCCAGCCCGTGACCGATGCCTACAAGACGCCGTTCAAGTTCAATGGGACGATCGACAAGGTGATCGTCACCGTGAAGTAATCGTTGCGTCCACCGTCGAGGAGACTGTCCCGTAAGTCGAGTGGCGACGTTCCGACGTCTTTCCCCTCCAGGGGGGAAGGCCGTTGTCGGCTCAGTCCAACGCACGGTTGAGACAGTCTCCAAGGCAGAAAACCCCGTCTCTCTCCATGTCCTATGTGAGAATCTCCATGCGAAGTCGCATCCCGTTCTCAGCCGTGGTCGTCTGTGGACTGATCGCATTCAGTCGATGGAGCGCGGCTCTCGCGCTGCCTCCCGCCGAGGAGCCGCCGCAGGGCGTCACCCCGAAGGTGCTCCCGCGGTCTGACTTCCACTTCGACGGCAAGGTCGGCAAGACGTTCAAGGAGTCCGACCCGCCGCAGTTTCCCCAGCCCGTTCAGGCGCCGAAGGGAGCGCCCAACGTCGTGCTGATCCTGCTCGACGACACCGGGTTCGGCCAGTACTCGACGTTCGGCGGCGGGATCCCGTCGCCGACGCTCGACAAGCTCGCGGCGGAAGGTCTGCGGTACAACCGGTTCCACACGACGGCCCTCTGCAGCCCGACGCGGGCCTCTCTGATCACCGGCCGCAACCACCACTCGGCCACCTTCGGCTGCATCACCGAGGCGGCCACGGGGTACGACGGGTACACCTGCGTCCTCCCGCGGAGCTGCGGGACGATCGGCGAGGTGCTGCGGCAGAACGGCTACATGACGGCCTGGATCGGCAAGAACCACAACACGCCGACGTGGGAGACCAGCTCCATCGGCCCGTTCGACCGCTGGGCCAACGGCCTGGGGTTCGACTACTTCTACGGCTTCAACGCCGGCGACATGAACCACTGGGATCCGCTGCTGATCGAGAACCGCAACCTCGTCCCCAAGAGCAAGGACCCGAACTACCACATGACCGAAGACCTGGCCGACAAGGCCATCGACTGGGTCCGCAAGTCCACGAGCATCTCCCCGGACAAGCCCTTCTTCCTGTACGTCGCGCCGGGGGCCAATCACTCGCCGCACCACGCGCCCAAGGAGTGGATCGACAAGTTCAAGGGGCAGTTCGACGCCGGCTGGGACGCCTACCGCGAGGCGACGCTCGCCCGGCAGATCCAGCTAGGCGTCGTGCCGCCGGACACCAAGCTCACGACCCGGAGCGAGGGACTCCCCGCGTGGGACACGCTCAAGGACGGCCAGAAGAAGGTCTACGCCCGGATGATGGAGACGTTCGCGGGATACTCGGCGCACGTCGACCACCACATGGGGCGGATCATCGACGAGGTCAAGAAGCTCCCCAACGCCGACAACACGATCTTCCTCTACATCGTCGGCGACAACGGCGCCAGCGCCGAGGGGGGCCTTGAGGGGAGCCTGAACGAGAACCTCTTCTTCAACGGCTTCCCGGAGAAGTGGGAGGAGAACCTGGCGCACATCGACGAGATCGGCGGGCCGAAGTGGTTCAACCACTTCCCCAGCGCCTGGGCGCACGCGATGTCTACGCCCTTCCAGTGGACGAAGCAGGTCGCCAGCCACTTCGGCGGCACGCGCAATCCGATGATCATTTCCTGGCCCGCCAAGATCAAGGACCGGGGCGGCCTGCGGACGCAGTTCCTGCACGTCATCGACATCGTGCCGACGCTCTACGAGGCGATCGGCGTCACTCCGCCGACGACGCTCAACGGCATCGAACAGAAGCCGATCGAGGGGGCGAGCTTCTTCAAGTCGTTCACGGAGAAGGCCGCGCCGGAGTCGCGGAAGACGCAGTACTTCGAGATGTTCGTCAACCGGGGGATCTACCACGACGGCTGGATGGCGTCGAGCCGCAGCTTCGTGCCGTGGGACCCCAACCGAGGCGACTTCGACCCCTTCACGGCGAAGTGGGAGCTCTACAACCTCGGCAAGGACTTCTCCCAGGCGGAAGACCTGGCCGCGAAAAACCCGGAGAAGCTCAAGGAGCTTGAGTCAACCTTCTGGACCGAGGCCGAGAAGTACAACGTGCTCCCCCTGGATTGGCGTGGCGTGGAACGCCTGAGCGGCGAGCTCCAGGGCCGGCCGAACCTCGCCGGCAAGCGTGATAAATACGTCTACTACCCTGGCCAGATCGCCCTCCCCAGCGGCGCCTGCCCACCGCTGCTCAACAAGTCGTTCACGGTCACGTCGAACATCGAGATCCCCGAGAACGGGGCCGAGGGGATGATCTTCACCGAGGGGGGCGTGACCGGCGGCTGCGGGATCTACCTGCGCGACGGCAAGGCCCACTTCGTCTACAACATGCTCGCCCTGGATCGATACACGATCACCTCCGAAGCGCTGCCGAAGGGGAAAGTGACCCTGGCGATGCACCTCGCCTACGAGGGCAAGCCCGGCGAACTCGGCAAGCCCGCGACCGTGACCCTGACCGCCAACGGCAAGAAGGTGGGCGAGGGCAAGCTGCCGAAGACCGTCCCCCTCCAGTTCTCGCTGGGGGAAGGCATCGACATCGGCCTGGACACCGGCTCGGCCGTCGACTTCACCTACAAGCTGCCGTTCGCGTTCACCGGCAAGATCGAGAGCGTGACGGTTGAACTGAAGTGACGCCGACCTTGCCGTCGAGCGCGTCTCGCCTCCCCGCCTACGACGGCTTGCCTCTGGGGAGCAACTGACGGAGAGTCTGGCGACCAGTGGTCCGGGCGACCTGCCCGGGCCACTCGGTCGTTCGCCGCTCAGGTGGATGTCATGTCGGAGTCGACCGCTGGATCCACGCGAATTGCGTTGAAGGCCGAGTTGTTCGGGAACGCATGTCGGCGACCGTCGGGTCATTGGATGTGGGCTTTGGGCGATGTAGAATCCAGCCCGTCGTGATCGCCGCCGTCCCATCGATTCAAGGGAGGAGAGCGATCCGCGGGGCTCGTCGGCGCGCTCACATGTTGTCTCTCGACTGGGCATCCGAAAGTTGGTGATGTGATCATGGCCACGTTCGAGGTCGAAAGACTGGAAGGATGCCAGTGGATCAAGGCGACGTTGCGCGATGAGACGGTGCGAACCGAGCGGGGCGCCCTCAACCACATGAGGGGCGACCTGAAGATGGACATGCCCTTGCCGTCGCCGCGCGAGGCGTTCATCTCGCTCTTCTCGGTCGAGTCCATGTTCCGTCCCCGGTTCCGGGGCACCGGCGAGATCTATCTCGAATCGTCGCTGGGCGGTTTCTACTCCCTTCAGGTCACGGAGGGAGAGCCTTGGATCGTCGAGGACGGGGCCTACTGGGCTTCGGAGCAAGGGATACGGCTCTCGTTCCATCGCGAGCGAGTCGTCGCGGCCTTGTGGGCCGGCGAGGGGTTGTTCTGGTATCAGTCGAAGGTCTCCGGCAGCGGCCAGGTCGTGCTGGCGACCTCGGGCGACGTGGAAGAGGTCGTCCTCAATGATGAGCAGTTGACCACAGAGGGCCGGTACGTCCTCGCCCGCACCGCGGGCCTTCGCCTGGACGTCCGCAGGCCGGCACGGGGGCTGCTCGGCTACTTCTATTCGGGGGAGAGCCGTATGCGGGTCTACCACGGGACCGGGCGCCTGCTCCTCTCGGCCACGCCGAACTGGCGGCTGCGGATGGCTCAGAACGCCGCGGCGGGCGTGTTCAAGTATCTCTGACGTGCGGAACAGCCGGGCCGATTCCTTCCAGGACTCACAGCCATGCGTTACGTGAGCGGCGTACTCGCCGTCCTGCTCTTCCTGATGGTCGTCGCGTTCTCGTTGCAGAATCGCGAGTCCGTGACCCTGACCTTCCTCGCCTGGTCGACCAGCCTGCCGAAGATCTTCCTGATCCTCGGCACCTACGTCCTGGGCATGCTCTCAGGCTGGGGATTCGTCACCCTCGTCAAGCAGGCGTTCTGAAGCCCGACCGCCGGCCGTCGCCCGAACCGAGCCGCCGGGCGAATGCGCGGGTCGACCTCGCGCGGGCGTTGACGCTCCGCGTACGATCCAGACGACCCACCCGGCTTCAATTCGAGTCGCCCGTCGGAACGGCGGTTCGGTCGAAGTCTCGGCGCATGGTCCTGGAGTGCGAGCGCAATGCGGATCCTGGCGGTGTCCGGCAGCCTGCGGGCGAGGTCTTCGAACACGGCGGTCCTGAACGCGGCCGTGAAGCTGGCTCCGCCCGGCGTGGAGGTCGTGCTCTTCGAGGGGATCGGGGCGCTCCCCCATTTCAACCCGGACGTCGACGAGGCTGGGCCCCCCGCGACGGTCCTCGAATGGCGAAGCCAGGTCGAGCGGGCCCAGGGGTTGTTGATCTGCAGCCCGGAGTACGCCCGGGGCGTCGCGGGCGTGATGAAGAACGCCCTCGACTGGCTCGTGAGCGGCCCGGAATTCTACGAGAAGCCCGTCGCCGTCATCAACGCGTCCCAGCGGGCCACACAGGCCGACGCCAACCTGCGCGTGACCCTGACGACTATGTCCGGCCGCCTCGTCGAACCCGCTTCGATCACCCTCCCCCTGCTCGGCAAGAACCTCGACGCCGAGGCCATCGTCGCCGACCCGTCCCTCTCCTCAGCCCTTCGCGACGCGCTCCGGAACTTCGCCGAGGCGATCGGGGGAGGCTGAGAACGCCCGTCCAACGTACGTTTTGCCGTCGCTATGGCGACCAGATGACTCACGCCCTCCTCCGCGGATATCCTCAAAGGTCGGGAGGATACCCGGATTGAAGGGGCGCGAGGATGACGTGGATTCCTCGCGGCATGATGGAGATCTCCCGGTTGTTCGCTCGGAGCCAGGGCGCGATCCCGGGAATGGGGACGAGCCTCCACGGGATGTCGCTCATTGATGCCGTTGGGATTCACAAATCTTGATCCAACGCGGGCCCGCGTTCGCGACGGATTGGGGGGCTCTCGACATGGCGAGGGGACGAAAGATCAGGCTCGGGCTCGTCGGGGCGGCCGCGGCAGCCGTCGCCATCGGGGTAGGGTCGCAGTTTGCGGGGCGGACCGGCCTCGTGGCGGGTTCCGCCGTCTCCCGCACTTCGCCGCCGTCCGTCCCCTCGACGGGTCCGCCAACGACCGATGACGCCGCCGCAAAACGGGTCGATCCCGCCCTGGCCAGCCCCGGGGCGGAACTGATCGACGCCCTGGACGAGTGCGTTCAGGAGTGATTCCGGGGGACCAGGGAGTTCGGGATCTCGCGGATGGCATACCGCTGGATCATGCATGTGGGATCGGCGGAGACCTTTGCCCCGACCACAGACCGAGAGGCGGAGGTCATGGCCGCCCTCCAGAGTCGGGGTGGGAAGGTCGGCTTTTACCTCGGGAGCCGAAGGCTCGCCAGGCCGTCCATGAGTCAGGACGTCTGGGAGTGGAACGATGGGGCCATCCAGTCCATCGAGGGCCCAGTCGAGATCACGCCGGGAACGACGAACGCCCCCCTGCCCGGGGCGCGTGAGCTTCAGGAGATCGGTCGAAAGGCGCTCGAGGCCTTCGAACACGGCGACCGCTGCCAGACCGTGCTCGGCCGGTGGACCGTCGACGCCCGCGCCGTTCGGGCGTCCGAACAGAGTTGTCTCGACTGCCATCGAGACCGGAAGGATCGCGTGGCGATGGAGTCGAAGTATCTCAATCGACCCCTGGATTTCACGATCCTCGATCCGAAGCTCGGCGACCCGCTGGGCGTTGCCTTCTACGTGTACGCCCGGCCGCCGGAGTGAGCCGGCAAGATCGAGAGTGTGACCGTCGAACCGAGGTGACGCCGCCGTGCAGGCGAGTTGGAGCGGAGGCCGTCGCGGATTCTCGAGGGCCATCTCCGCAGCCGAGCGAGGGAGAGGGAGCCGACCGGCTCTGGACGCGCATCCCACAAGGCGTTTCCAAACCCGCGCCGGTTTTCCGACTCAATAGTCCTTGAGGACGCCGACGAGCGTCTGATTGCTGTACGCTTGCGGGCCCGTCATCGGGACGTTCACGCCGGCGAAGAAGAACCAGAGTCCCGGTAGGGCGGTGATGTGGCAGCGCATTCCCGGCGTGAGGCTGAAGTACGTCTCATGACGGGGGTGGCCCGCGATCACTGAGTTCTGGCTGGCCACCAGATCAAGCCAGAGCATGTGGATCCAGCCGTCCTTGTCCCCGGCGAAATACCGGCCCACGGCGACGTTGTTGACGATCGACGTGTGCCCTGTGGTCGGCGTATGGCTGAGCGGCACGCTGACCCCGTGCTCGGTCTTCACCACCCACTGGTCGTAGAGGTTGTACCAGGTCTGATACAACGGCGTGATCGCGGTCACGCCGTTGCCGTTGACGTAGTCGCCCGTGGGCGTGCGCACCGCGATATTGATCAACTGGCCGAAGTCCTTGCTTTCGGAGAGCTGGAATCGCGCGTGCACGGTCATGTCGCCGAAATTGCTGTGATACTGGCTCGGGCTCCCCCCCTTGGTCGCGACGACGACGGGGACGTCCAACTGAGCCTCGAACCGCCGGTTGAACGGGACGAAGAGCGTGTACTGGCCGAGATAGCGATCGCCCGTCGAATTCACCCCCCGTGCGTAACCAAACACGAAGAACCAGGCGCGGAAGAAATGGCCGCCGAAGGCGTCCACCCATCCCTGCCGCGGAACGCCGTTGTTGCTCGCCGTCGGGAGAACGAACGGCTGGTCCCAGCCCTCCGTGAAGAAGCCGCGAAGCGAGAGCGGCGTCCACCGAGCCTGCGCCTCTTCCGAATAGATGTCATCGAAGATCGACGCAACGATGACATCGATGTTGGACCGTCGCGCCGGGAACGTCCCCGGAGCGGCGATCGGCCCGTCGGGGGTGGAGAAAGTCTCCGGGCCGAGGGTGCCGGCCGGAGCCGGAGCCGGGACCGTCGCCGCCGGCGCAAGCTCCCCCGGCGCGGGTAAGGGAGGCTGATCCGGACTCGCCGGATTCACCTGGGCGCGAGACTCGGCGACCAGGCACGCGGACAGGATCACCGCGAGACAACCACGCAGGACGCAACGGGCGACCTTACCAACAGGCGTCATCGGCATCGACTCCTCGACGGGATCAAGACGACTTCGTCCCCCCCCGCTCTCGGGCTCTGCGGCATTCAGCCGCGATGACAACCCGGACTATCGGCGTTTTCGGCAATCTTGATTCAGTCGTTTCTGAAAGAACAGCGAGTGTCGGCCGAAGGCGCGGGAGGAGCGGCTGGACGGGGAGTGTCTGGGAGGATTGAAAAGGTGTCAGGACCCCCTCGACTCATATCCCCAGTCGGCCCTTCTCTCGTGGCTTTAAGCCGGACCTCCGGCAGGGCGGTTTCCTCGGCATTCATCTCCTCAGCGAGACGGCGCATCGTGCAGCACTCGCTCCGCGGAGGTGGGTCGAACATCGCCTGGGCGTTGACGACGGCCATCGATCGGCCCTCCAGGCGACGGGGGAATCGCGCTTTGGCGATTTCATCGCATACCGAGGTCACCGCCGGATCCGCCGTCTGGATTCACTCCAGATATTGGGATCGTGTCGTAACATCCCACTCAGAGGGGCCTTGTTCCTTGCCAATTCGGACGATGGGAGTGGTGGCGCGAGCGTCGCCGACGCAGGCCCACGACGAGCGTGGACATGATGCCTGGGGGAGCGTCGAAAGTGGTCGAGCGAAGCCAATCGCGGGGAGCGATTTGGGGTCGCAAGGCATTGTTGGGTAGTCGGTTGCGGCGGATGGGTTCGTCGGCTTCGTTTGGGGGGCGAAGCCAAAGGGAGTCGGTCAGGTGAGCTTGTCGAGGCGTTTGGGGGGCGGGGGGTCGCCGAGGCCGAAGAGGTGGCGGACGGCGGTGAGGATGGGGTGCGAGGGGGCGTCGGGGGGGATCGGTTCGGATGCGGCGGAGCGGACGGCGGCGCGGGGGTGGTGGAGGAACTGGTTCTGGAGGCGGGCGGCCATGTGGGCGATGGCCTCGCGGTCGGCGTCGCCGAGGTCGGGGAGGGACCGGAAGAGGTGCTCCAGCTCGCGGAGGCGGATCTCGTCGGCCCGGTCGCCGAGCTGACGCAGCAGGGCTCCGGCGTCCTGCTGGCGGCGGAGTGCGGTGTAGCAGGCGGCGGTTTCGCGTTCGATGATCAGCAGGGCCGGCTCAATCCCCTTCCGGCGGCGGGTCAGGTTCTGCTCGGCCTGGGCCCGCAGGTCGTCCACGTGGTAGAGCGTCACCTGGTCCAGGTCGCCGATCCGGGGGTCGAAGTCGCGCGGGATGGCGATGTCCAGGATCAGGGCCAGGCGGTTGCGGCGGGCCCGCTGGACGCGGACGTACTGGTCGAGGCCGACGATCGGCTCGGCGGCGGCCGTGGTGCTGATGACGAGGTCGGCGTCGATGAGGGCCTGGCCGAGCTGCTCGAACGGGACGGCCTGCCCTTGCCAGCGGGCGGCGGCGGCCTCGGCCCGCTCGGGGTTGCGGTTGACGATCAGGATCCGGCCGGGCGAGAGGCCCTTGAGGTGTTGGAGGGTCAGGTCCCCCATCTTCCCCGCGCCGATGACCAGCACGGTCTTGTCCGTGAAGGTGTCGAAGACCTCGCGGGCCAGGTCGACGGCCACGCTGGCGACCGACAGCTTCCCCTGGTCCATGCCGGTCTTCTCGCGGACGAGCTTGCCGACCCGGAGGGCGTTCTGGAAGACCGAGTGGAAGACCGGCCCGGCCGCCTTGCGGTCGACGGCCGTGCGATAGGCCTCGCGGACCTGGCCGAGGATCTGGCCCTCGCCCAGCACCAGGCTCTCCAGGCTGGACGCCACCCGGAACAGGTGCCCGACAACCGCCTCGTCGTGGTAGCCGACGAGGTGCCCGGCGAACGACTCCGGCCGCAGCCCGTGGAAGTCGCCGAGGAACTCGCCGACTTCCTCCACGTCCGGCGCGCGGTCGGCCGGGCCGGCGGCGTAGACCTCCACCCGGTTGCACGTCGACAGCACGACGAACTCGTTGCCGGGGAACGACTTCTGGAGGGCCTCCAGCCCTTCGAAAAGCCGGTCGTCGCCGAAGGCGAGGGCCTCGCGGACGGTGGCGGGGGCGGAGCGGTGGTCGACGCCCAGGGCGAGGAGCTTCATGGTTACGGAGCCCCCCCCGCCGAGGCCGTCCTGGCCGCGCCGTGGGCGGTCGGCAGCCGCAGAGCTTCCACTCCCACCCAGGTGAAGACCAGGAAGGCGAACGCCGCGATCGTCAGCATCATCACCGTCCGGCCCCGCATCGAGGGTCGGAACCGGGCGTGCAAGAGGACCGCGAACACCAGCCACATCCCCAACGCACTCAGGACTTTCGGATCGTACCACGGCACCCCCAGCGACGCTCCCCCGCCCTTCGCCTTGCGAAGCTCCGATACGCTCAGGAGGACTCCAATCACCAGCCCGGCCGTCAGCAGCGGGAAGGCCGCCACGACCGCCCCCCGATTGACCCGCTCGGATTGTTCGAGGCTCGGCAGCGAGAACCCGAACCGTCGCACCGGTTTCGACTTCAGCCGACGCATCTGGGCAAGGTACATCAGCCCGGCCGCGAACGCCAGCGACGCGCAGACGGCCCCCGCCAGCAGGAACATCCCGTGGATCGTCCCCCAGAAGGCGGTCGCTCCGTCCCACTCGCGACCCACCGTCCTCGGCACGAACCAGGCGGCCCCCGCGATCAACCCGAGCGCCAGCGGCAGCGTGAAGAACCCCACCGCCACCTGCCTCGGCCAGTGCAGCATCAGGTAGAGCCCGATCAGCGCCACGACCCAGGAGAGCACCATGACCGACTCGAACGCCGAGGTCACCGGCAGCAGCTCGTTGCGAGCCATCGCCAGGTTGGCCAGATACAAGGTCTGCACCACCCAGCCCAGGAACGTCAGCCCCACCCCCGCATACCACCGCAGCGGACTGCGCACGAAGACCCTCGCCAGCTCGACCGCCAGCGCGAGCACGTACGTCCCGGCGAAACACAGGATCTGGAGCCGGTCCATCCCCTTCGATGCCCTCGACGTCCCCCAATCAGGCGAGTGGATCCATTGTAGCCCCCCGGGCTGCCGAATCCCAGGGGGCCCGGCCGATCACGAACCGGCCGATCCATCCTCCGCCTCCAGCCGGGCCGCTTCTCGCGAGAGTTTGCAGAAGTGCTCGCGGAGGTCGGCAGGCCAGGCGGCGATCAGGGCGTCGAAGCGGTCGGGGTCGGGGGCGAACAGGGCTCGCGAAGCTTCCTCGAAGTCCGGCAGGTTGCCAGCGACCGACCACATGACCTTGCTGGCGGCCTCGCGAATCAGCCGGGCCTTCTCTCGCCCGGGCTCCCGCTTGCGAGCCTCGTCCACCAATCTCCGCAAGGCCGCCGACGCCCCTCCCCGCTGACGCTCCAGCCAGTCCCAGTGCCGAGGAAGCAACGTGACCTCCCGCGCCACCACCCCCAGCTTCGGCCGTCCCGGTCCCGGCTTCGGCGTCCCGGCCTCCGCCCGGTCCAGGACGTCCTGCTCCGTCCCCCGGAAGTCGAAATCCACCTGCTTGCCCGTCGCATCCTCGAAAATCAGAACAGGTTCCGGCTTCTCGCCCTCCAGGTACGTCTTCACCCCCCGCAGCATCGTCGCCAGGTCGCCCGAGGCGATCCGCCCCACTCCGGCGAAGGCGGTATAGGTCTGGGGCTCGTCCATTTGGTTCTCTCCTGGGGTTGAATAAAACCCGGGTTCAATTTGGCTGAGGGAATAATATCCGGGTGTTTTGTGGAGTCAATATGTCCGGGTGAAATTCGGGGGAGGTGGACGTGTGGTAGTCTTCAAGTCGTCTGCGATTGGGACCGCAACGGCCTTCCCCCCTCGCGGGGGAAGGTGGCCGCGAAGCGGCCGGATGAGGGGGGATCGGCATCGCATGAGAAGTCATCGATCGAATCCAGATCCGCCGCCGGTCGCCCCCTCATCCGGCCCTGCGGGCCACCTTCCCCCGCGAGGGGGGAAGGCCGTTGCGGACTCGGAGGACCTCGGCAAGACGTTCTGCGAGTTCTTCGCGGGGATCGGCCTGGTGCGGGAGGCGCTGGGGGCTTCGGGGTGGTCGTGCGCTTATGCGAACGACGTGGACCCGAAGAAGCGGAGGATGTACGTCGGCCGGTTCGGGGACGACGGGCATTTCCACCTGGGGGACGTCTGGGACACGGCCGAGGCGGTCGCTCGGATCCACGGCCGCCCTGCGCTGGCGACGGCCTCGTTCCCCTGCGTGGACCTCTCGCTGGCGGGGCGCGGGAGGGGCTTCGAGGGGACGCATTCGTCGACGTTCTTCGGCTTCGTGAAGGTGCTGGAGGGGCTGGGGGAGCGTCGGCCGCCGATGGTCCTGCTGGAGAACGTGGCGGGGTTCTTGACCTCGGCCGGGGGCAAGGACTTCGAGGCCGCCGCGAGGGCCCTCGCCGGCCTGGGCTATCGGCTGGACGCCTTCACGCTGGACGCGGCGATGTTCCTCCCCCAGAGCCGGCCGAGGGTGTTCGTGGTGGGCGTGGACGAAAGCGTGGAGCCGGTCGGAGCGGTGGCTCAATCCCCCTCGGGCTGGTTCGGCGACGCCTGGTCGGAGCGGGTCACATCGGCCGATCGTCGGATTCGGCCCCCTCGCCTGACGGATCTGATGCGGTCGATCGAGCTGCCCACGGGCTGGATCGCCTTCGACGTCCCCGCGCCGGGGGAACGCCCCACGCATGTCTCGACGCTCATCGATCGCGACGACGGCCAGGACTGGTGGGACGAGGCGGCGGTCTCGAAGCATCGGGACATGATGCACGACCGCCACCGCGAGCGGATCGAGGCGGCCCAGGCGTCCGGCGAGACCTTCGTGGGGACGATCTTCCGCCGCAAGCGCGATGGCCGGACCCGCGCCGAGGTCCGCTTCGACGGCGTCGCCGGCTGCCTGCGGACCCCTCGGGGCGGCAGCGCTCGGCAGATCGTGGTCGTGGTGGAGGACGGTCGACTCCGGATGCGCTGGATGTCCCCCCGCGAATACGCCCGCCTCCAGGGGGCGCCGGACTTCCCCCTGGCGCCGAACGCCGTGCAGAGCCTGTTCGGATTCGGCGACGCGGTCTGCGTGCCGGCCGTACAATGGATCGACCGCCACGTCCTGTCGCCGACGTTCGCGGCGATGGAGCCGTCGTCAGCCCGGTGGAGGACGCCCGTTGGCCGACAACCTTACGCCCGACCAGCGCCGGCGGACCATGCAGGCGGTGAAGGGGAAGAACACGTCGCTTGAGCGCAAGGTCTCCTCGGCCTTCCACCGCCGGGGCTGGCGCTATCGACGCAATTACAAGTCATTACCCGGCAAGCCCGATTTCGTGTTCACGAAAGCCAGGGTCGCCGTGTTCGTCGACGGCGACTTCTGGCACGGCTGGCGCTACCCGCAGTGGAAGCACAAGCTGTCTTCCGACTACTGGCGGGCCAAGATCGAGCGCAACCGCGCCCGCGACCGCCGCAACTTCGCCGCCCTCCGCCGCCAGGGCTGGCTCGTCCTCCGCCTCTGGGGCCACGAGGTCGACAAGGACCTCGAAGCCTGCGTCAACCGCGTCGCGGCCTTGCTGGAACGGGCGCGGGGAGCGGCGATCGTTCACCCCCGTTTGGGGACCAGCGAGGAAGCCCACTCGGCGTCGTCGGGGGAGAGCGACGGGTCGGGGGAGCCTTCGTAGATGAAGTCCTCGTAGGCTGAGGCGTCGTACACTCGGTGGAGGATCGCCTGGAGGTCGAGTTTCGCCGGCGGGTCGGGCCGTCGGAGCGGGACGGGGATCTCCGGTAGCGGATCGCGCAGGCCGATCGGCCAGAACCCGGCGCGTGGGCGGCCGTCGGCGTGGCTGACCAGCACCGAATAGGAGCAAGGCGGCCGATCCGCCTCGGGCATCGGCCGACCGCCGCGCAGCAGGTCGATCTCCACCAGATGCGCCGCGCTTCCCAGGACCTTCTCGCGACGAGCCAGGTAGGTGAGCCGATCCTCGCGTTTGTTCGACGGGCTGAGCAATTCGACGACCGCCACCAACTCGCCGGAACGGGTCTCGCGAATCTCCAGGTAGGCGATCCGTTCGACTTCCTGGGCCAGGTGCTCGACCTGCACCGGTGCGGCGACGTCGAGCACGGCGACGCCCCCCTCGTCGGTGGGGCGAGACGTCGCGACCAGGATGTCGGGTCGCAGCCGCACCGAGGTGGATTCGCCTGGCGGTTCCTGGACGTAGACGTGCCGCTCCAGCAGCGCGAAGTACTTCGGGCGGATGAGAGTGACGAGTTTCTCCTTGAGCCCGTGGAGAAACTCGACATGAAAATCCGGCCAGAGCGCGGGCTGCTCCAGGTAGGGGTTCATGCCCGGAAACGGCGAAGGCATCGACTTGCCCTCCGGCTTGAGGGGGACGGCAACCCCATGATACCGCCGGACGACGCGACCGGCCAGCGATGGGCCGCGTGCCTCCGCCGCCTCACGCCAGGGCGTTGGCGACGGTCGGGCTGGCGGCGTTGATTCGCTTGTAGCCGGCGGAGGTCCAGGCCCAGAGGCCGTCCGTTCCGGCGTCGACGAAGACGACGCCCGTGGCGAGGTTGACCAGGAGGGACTGAACGGTTGAGGCCGTCGCCTGCTGGAAGCCGGTCGACGCGGTGTAGGTCGAGACGCCGCTTGCGCCGAGGTCCAGGTAGAGCATTCCGCTGACGTAGGCCATCGACCGCGGGTCGGTCGTGCTGATTCGGTTCCAGCCGGCGACGGTCGAGTAGGTCCAGAGGCCGAAGCCGCCGAAGTCGGTGTAGAGGACGCCTCCGCCGGCGGTGATCGCGCTGGGCATGGCGGCGTTGATCTTCTTCAGACCGTCAGCCACCGACCAGCTCCAGACGCCGTCGAGACCCTCGTTCAGGTAGAGAACGCCGACCGCGGCAGCCATGTTCCTGGGGTACACGTCGGCGATCTTCAGCCAGGGCTTGGCGTCGTTGTAGCGCCACAGGCCGTTGCGCGTGAAGGCCACGTACACGTCCAGGGTCTGGGGATCGACGGTGATCGACTGCGGGTCGACGTCGCTGAGCTGCTTCCAGCCCTTGGATTCGCTGTAGCGCCAGAGGCCGTTGGCGCCGAAGTCGGCGATGACGACGTCCTCGGTGTAGGTCGAGGCGTTGAAGACGACGACCTGCTGCGCGTCCATCGTCGAGATCTGCCGGAGGCCTCGCAGCGAGTCCCACGCCCAGAGTCCGTTGGCGCCCAGGTCGACGTACGCCATCCGGTTCGCCGAGGAGACGACCGCCTGGGGATCGACGTCGGCGATCTTCTGGAAGCCCTGGACGGCGTCGTACGACCAGGTCCCGAACTTGCCGTAGTCGAAGAAGCTGAGGGCCTGTCGGCTGGCGGCCTCGTCGTCGGCGATGTAGACGATCGACGTCGACGCCCCCGCCAGGCCCGCCGAGGAGGGGCCCAGGATCGACCCCGACGAGGGATCGTACAACTGAACGGTGAAGCTCTTGATGGGGGCTTCCGCGATCTGGTCGTTGATGACGCTCACGGTGAAGGTCGTCGACGTCTGGCCGGCGGCGAACGAGAGCGTCCCCTGGTAGGCGACGTAGTCCAACCCCTCCAGCGCCGTATCGCCGACCGTCTTGACCTTCACGGTCGCCGGCGACGAGAGGTCGCCCGAGCGCGTGACGATGAACGTCAGCTTCCCGGCCGACTCCGCCACCGTTCGGTTCGTCGCGCCGGAGAACTCGAAGACGGAGGTGACCGCCGAGTTGAGGACGTACTGGGTGAGCAGCCGCCGCCCCTCCAGCGATTCCAGGGTCGGCGCAATGTGGCGGGACCGTCGCGAACGTCCGTGCGCAGGCGTCATGCCGAGGCTCCATCCCAGGTGCGTCGGCGGCCGTTCTCGCGTCGTCGTCCGTCGGACGCACCCCGGCCGCCGTCGCGATCATAACCATTCGGGGCGGCGTCCGCCACAGGTTGTGCGGCTCCATCGACGCAACCCTTGCGACCGTACTGGTTGGGGAGCACAATCCAGGGAGATTTCCTCGTCGAGAAAGGGGAAGGCGTGATGCGGACGCTGGCCTGGGGCGTATTGGCGGCGGTGGGCGTGGCCCTGATGGTTGCGACGCATCGCGACCGCATGGCGATCGACGGGGACGCCCCCTGGGCGACGGCCCTGATGGTGGTGGGCGACCAGAAGCCGCCCGACGCCCCCGAAGGCGTCAAGTCGTTGCGAGCCTGGGCCGTGGCGACGCCCGCTTCCGACGTCGCCCGCGCGGTGGCGAAGGCCCTCTCCGGCGGCCGCGAGAAGGTCGCCGAGCTGATGACCATCGCCGCAAGCCCCAAGCTCGTCGCTCTGCCGCCCGATGAGATCGAAGCCCTCAAGCCCTGGCTCCGATCGGGACGACTCCCCGCGCCCGATTCGGCCGAGGTTCTGGCCGGGTCTGAGACGCCCGACGACGACCTGCTCCTCGACGGTCGGACGCTCAAGGTCGTCGGCCGGCTCCGACCCGACGTCGCCCTGTTCGCCCCGTCATACGTGATTCCGACCGGCGAGCTGATGGATGAGATCGTCGAGTCGGAGGATACGACGGCCGTGGAGGCGGTTTTGCTCCGGCTCCCCGATCAGAAAGGCCCGCGCGGGCCGCTGGCCGAGCGATTGGCCCAGACCTATCCGTCGAAGCACTACCGCCTCGTCACGCCCCGACTGCATGCGACGTTCGACGCCTTCGCGCTCTACTTGCTCGGTCAGGCGATGCTCCTTCTGGGGGGCTCGGCCTTGCTCTTCGCGCTCTATCGACGGCTGGCGTCGTCGGGGGTGATTCCGATCCTGGCAGCGCCTCTGCGAGAGATCGTCGGCCGACCCGGACTGTACTGGACGCTGCACGTCGGCTACTTCGGCCTTTACCTGGCGGCGGCCCTGGTCGGCCACGCCGTCCCCGAGGTGAACGACCTGCTGGCGACCTCGCTGGGGGCCGAGCTTGGGGACAGCGGCGGAGGCCCGCTGGCCGTGGCCGCACGCGCGTACCGGACCGGCAGCATCCCTTTCGCGGCGCTCGTCACGTTCCTGGTGAACTACCCGCTGGGGACGCTCGCGGTCATCACGGCGCCCTCGCTGATCATCCCCGGCTCCGGCCTGCTGACGGCGATGCTCCGGGCTTCGTTGTGGGGGCTGCTGCTGGGGCCGACGGAGTCGATCATGGCGGCGCGGCTGATCCCCCACAGCGGCACGCTGCTGCTGGAGGGCCACGGCTACATCCTGGCCGCGTTCTTTGGCGTGCTCGTCCCGATCTATCTCTTCGGCAAGGGACCGCTCTCCCCTCCCAAACCCGAGCCGCTCGACGAGTTCCAGGTCTGGAGCAGCCGAGAGCCCGAGCCCCCCGCCCCAGACGAGCCGCCCCCGCCGCCGCCGCGTCCGAGCTTCTGGGGCCGCTTCGGCCAGGCGCTCGCGATCAACCTCCAGGGGAGCGTCCTCGTCGCCATCGTCCTGATCGTCGCCGCCCTGTACGAGGCCTACGAAGTCATTCGCTTCGCGGGGCTTTGACCATCGAGAGGGACGCTCCATTGGACCCATGGCTTCGCAGGCTGGGCCTCGAGGCGCCGATCATCCAGGCCCCGATGGCCGGGGTGTCGACGCCGGAGATGGCGGCGGCGGTCTCGAACGCCGGCGGGCTCGGGTCGATCGGGGTCGGCGCGGTCGACGCCGAGGGCGCGCGCCGGATGATCGTCGCCGTTCGGGCCGGCACGAATCGCCCGTTCCAGGTCAACGTCTTTTGCCACAGGCCGGCCGTCGCCGACGCCGCTCGCGAGGCGTCGTGGCTCGCCCGGCTCACGCCCGATTTCGTCCGCTACGGCGCGGAGCCTCCGGCCCGGCTGACGGAGATCTACCAGTCCTTCCTGACCGACGACGCCAAGCTCGCGGTTCTGCTGGACGAACGCCCGCCGGTGGTCAGCTTCCATTTCGGCCTGCCGTCTCCCGACCGGATCCAGGCCCTCCGCGCCGCGGGGGTCGTGCTGCTGGCGACGGCGACCAATCTGGAGGAAGGTCAGGCCGTCGCCGCGGCCGGGATCGACGCCGTCGTCGCCCAGGGGTATGAGGCGGGCGGGCATCGCGGCGTTTTCGACCGCGATGCCGACGACGAGCAACTCGGCACAGTCGCGCTGACACGGCTGCTGGCGCAGAAGCTCGACGTCCCCGTGATCGCGGCCGGCGGGATCATGGACGGGGCCGGGATCGTTGCGTCGCTGGCGCTGGGGGCGGTCGCCGCACAGTTGGGCACGGCGTTCATCGCCTGCCCCGAGTCCTCCGCCGACGCCGGCTACCGCGCCGCGCTCCTCGGGCCGGGGGCCGGGCAGACCGTCATGACGGCCGCGATCTCGGGCCGCCCCGCCCGGTGTCTTGCGAACCGCTTCACCGCGATCGGCCGGAGCGTCGAACGCTGGGACCTCCCCGATTATCCGATCGCCTACGACGCCGGCAAGGCGCTCCACGCGGCCGCGAAAGCGACAGGCGAATTCGGCTACGGCGCCCAGTGGGCCGGTCAGGGCGCCCCGCTCGCCCGCTCACTTCCCGCGGCCGAGTTGGTCGCCCGGCTCCGGGGGGAGATGAAAGGGGTGTAGGCTTTGTCGTATGGATCTGCCATTTGCGCCGGACGAGACGCCGAT
>NZ_JAALCR010000026.1 GCF_011065895.1 Paludisphaera rhizosphaerae
GTCCCCCGAAGGGTGTTGTGGATTGCGTTGACCGTACGGAGAAGGACCTCAAGCCTCGCTTGACGTGAACCATGTCCGGTTAATCGTGAGTGCACGCGAGAGGAGGGTCGGGATTTGTGACGGTCGAGACGGTCGAAATGAAAGCTTGTGGAAATGGACCGTCTTATTTTGAACCGAACGACGTATGACCTAGGGTGAGGATGAGACTCTGCGGGCGTCGTTGTCGTAGAACGGGGCGACTCGTTAGACTGGGACGCCGAGGACGTCGGCCGAACGCGAAGCTCATCCGCTCTCCGTTTCCGCATGCCGTCGCACCGCGCGCCCCGCATCACCTGAGAGGTTGCTTCATGGGACCGAAGACTTTGAGACGACTGGTCGTTGCGGCCGTCGTTCTCGTCTTGGGCGTTGTTTCGATCTTCCTGCTCCAGCGGTATCAGATGTCCCGTATGGGGCGCAGCAACTTGGAGCGAGCCCAACAGGCCGTCAAGGACGGGGACCTGGCGAAGGCCGAGGACCTGTATCTTCAGCACGTCCTGGTCTTCCCCAAGGACGACGACGCTCAGATCGAGTATGCGAAGGTCGTCGTTCAGCGGTCGAAAACCGCGGCCCGTACCCAGCAGGCGAGCCAAATTTACCGCGAGATCCTCAGTCGGCAGCCCGGCCGCGACGACGTCCGCCGGCAGCTGGCCGAGTTGATCGTCGACTCGTTCGGCGAGAACCCCTCGGACGCGGTTCTGGCGGATGCGCGGGCGTTTGTGACGCCCCTGGAGAAGACGTTCCCCAACGACGGCGACGTGGCCTACATGATCGGTCGTTATCGTCAGGGGCGGAAGGAAGATAAAACCGCCCTCGAGGCGTACAAGAAGGCCATCGACCTCAAATCCGAGAAGCGGTTCGACGCCTATCAGCGGATCGCGGCCCTTTACCGTGGGCCGCTGGGACGGCCCGAGGAGGCCGACCGCATCATCGACGAGATGGTCAAGAACAATTCCGCGAACAACGCCGATAAGTTCCGGGCCTATCTGGAGCGAGGTCGGTACCGGGAGCGAAATCGAAAGCCCGAAGAGGATCCGTCGGCCTCCATCGCCGACTTCAAGGAGGCCATGAAGTGGGGGGCGGCCGAGCCCGAGCCCTATCTGGAACTGGCGGCGATCGAGTTGCGCATGACCCAGACCGCTAAGACGCCGGCGGAGGTGGCGAAGCACCGGGAGGCGGCGCAGCAGATTCTCGACCAGGGGCTGAAGGCGTCTCCCAAGTCGGGTCGGCTCTATCTGGCGTTTGCTCAACTGACGAGCGACGCTGAGACCCGATTGAAGATTTTGCGGACCGGCATCACCGAACTGCCCGACGACCCGGACCTGCGGTTTCTCCTGGCCGACGTGCTGGCCGTCCGAGGCGCGACCACCGAACTTGAGACCCAGGCCCAGGAACTGCAACGGCTGGGTTACACCGTGGTCGGCGATTATTACGCCGCTTACGCTCAGGCGAACGCCCGGGACTGGACGACGGCCAAGAAGAACCTCCTGGACAAGGTGGTTTCCAAGGACGCCTTCGGGAACAACCCGATGATGCGGTCTCGCGTCAGCCTGCTGCTGGCGAAATGCTACGGGGCCGTCGGCGACGTCGAAAGGCAGCGGACGGCGTTGGCCGCCGCGGTCCGCGACGATCCAAACAACGGGGTCGCTCGAGCCACCTGGATCGCCGACCTGGCGGCTCAGGGGGAAATCGACCGCGCGATCGCCGAGTATCGCGCCATGGCGTCGATCGAGCCGGCCGTCCGCCCGGAACTGGCCCGACTTCTGGTCGAGCGGAACCTGCAGCTCGAGCCCGGTCAGCGCGATTGGCGCGAGGTGACTCAGGTGCTCGACCGGATCGAGGCCGATGACCCGGGATTCCCGCCGGCGGTCGTTCTCAGGGCTCGAATGAAGGCCGCCCAGGGCCTGGGCGACGAAGCTGCGAAGCTCCTGGCCGACGAGGCTGCGAAGCTCCTGGCCGACGCCCACGCCAAGGGCCGCCGCGACACCGGCGCCGTCTTCGTCTGGACCACGTCGGCGGAATTCCAGGCGGCCAAGAGAGACTACGAAGGTGCCTTGAAGACGCTCGAAGAGGCTCGGGTCGCCCTGGGAGACTCGGATGAGCTTCGGCTCGCCCGTCTCCGGATTCTGACGGCTCGCAAGGCGCCTGATCTGAAGGAGTCGTTGATCGCTCTGACCAAGGGGGATGAGAGCCTTCGCGTCGAGCAGCGGATCGCCGTCCTCGACGCTGTAGCCGAAACGCTGGCGAGAATGGGCGAACGTACGGCGGCGGCCGAGATCTGGAACCGTCACGCCGAACTCGCGCCCAACGATCTCGATCCGCGGGTACGCCTGCTGGACCTGGCTCTCACGCCTGACGAGAAGAAGACCGACGCCGCCGACGTCGCCCGCCGTCTGGCCGATATCAAGAAGGCCGTGGACGAAATCCGCCGCGCCGAGGGCTCGGACGGATCCCTGAGTCGATACGCCGAAATTGAGATGAAGATTTGGCAGGCCAAGCACTCTGACGACGATGCGGAAAAGGCCAAGTTCCGCAACGACGCCCGCACCCAACTGGCCGAGCTGCGCTCACGTCGCCCGGACTGGTCGATCGTTCCGCTGACAACCGCTCGGCTTGAAGAGCTGGAGCTCGACCAGGCTAAGGACGAGACCGATCGGAAGCGGCGGTTGGGCCGCGTCGCCGACCTGTATCGTCAGGCCGTCGACCTGGGACGGCACGACCTCGCCGTCGTTCAGAAGGCGACGGAGCTGTTGATGCAGGCGGATCGAACGTCCGAGGTCGGACCGCTCTGGAACAAGGTCCCCCGACTCAACGCCGATACCGCCGATTCCAACGCCGTGGAGCGGGCCATCCTCGGCAAGGTCCTTGAGGACAAGGACGCCGGCAATCTTGCGGGGGGCGACCGCTCCCAGGCTCTCGACAAAATCGTGGATATCGTCCGCGAACGCGTCGCTGCCCGTCCTAAGGACTTCGCCGAGGCCCATACGCTGGCCCAGCTCCTGGTCTTGCGGAAGAAGCCCGAAGAGGCGGAAGACGTCATTCGTAGATCGATCGCCGCGGTTCCCGACGACCCGAACCGTAGGATCGTTTTGGTTCAGCTTCTGGCTGCCGGCAGTCAGTTCGACAAGGCCGAGCAGGCCGTGGCCCAACTTGAGCGCGCCGTCCCCGCCGAACGGCTTCCCCTGGCTCTGGCCGAGTGCGCGAACTTGATCGCCCAGGGCTGCGGGGTCGCCGGTCGTGAGGCTCAGAAGGCCAAGTGGTTCGCCGTGGCCAAGAGCTCGTTCATCAAGGCCCAGGCTGCTGAGCCCAAACTGTTCGCTCTGAAACGGCGGTACATCGAGTTCTTGCTCCGCTTCAACGAGGTTGACGAGGTCGAGAAGGAACTGAGGACCGTCCTCAACGCGGCGGCCGAGCCGACGAGCGGCGTCGACCCCGCCGACGCCGCCTGGGCCAAGCGCACCCTCGCCATGACCTACGTCATCCGCGCCGAGCTGACGGGCGACTACCAGCAGGCCCTCAAAGCCCTCGCTCTGTACCAGCCGCAAGGGGGGGCCGAGCGGCCGGCCGTCGACGAAGCCGAGGACCTTCGCATTCTGGCCCGCGTTTACGAATCTCAGCGGATGGTCGGTTTCCGTCGGCAGGCCATCGAGATCCTTGAACGGCTGGACGCCCAGCATCGGGCCTCCGACGACGACCGCTTCCTGCTCGCCAAGCTTTACCGGGCGGACAATCACTGGGACAAGGCGCACGTCGTCTTCACCAGGCTTGTTGAGGAGGCGCGCAAGCCCAGCTCCGTCCAGGAGCTATACCAGCAGATGCAGATCGCCAGCGACTTCGTGTCGACCCTGATCGACAAGATCCAGGCGGCCGGCGGCAAGCCGGCGGGCGACGTCGCCGAGGCTCAGGAGCTGATCGAGAAACTGCGGAAGATCCAACCCGACGGGTTCAACGTCCTGGCCTTCCAGGCTCGACTCGACAAGGCGACCGGCAAGCTCGACCAGGCGGAGGCTCGGCTCAAGGAACTGGCCGACCGACCTCAGCTTCCGACCGCTCTGGCCATTCCCACGGCCCGACTGGCGGAGACCCTGGGCCTGTACGACATGGCCGAGCGCATTCTCCGGCGGAACGCCATGACTTTCGCCCAAACCGAGAACCAGCTCGAATTCGCCGCCTTCCTGGGTCGCCGCGATCGTATCAAGGACGCCCTCGACGTCTGCGATCCGCTCTGGAGGACCGCAAGCCCCACGCCAGAGCCCATCGCTCCGACGGTCATCGCCATCCTGCTGAGCTCGAAGACGTTCAACGACCCTGTCCAGATTTCCCGCGTCAGCGGCTGGATCGAGCGCAGCCTTCAGCAGCATCCTAACTCGCCCTTGCTCATGATCGCGCTGGGAACCATCCGCGACCGTCAGCTGAACTATCCGGAAGCCATCAAGCTCTACGCCGGCGCGTTGTCCAGGAGCAGCGGGGAGGTCGTGCCGCTGAACAACCTCGCCTGGCTGATGACGCTTAAGGGTGAGAAGGGGGCCGCTCCCCTGGACCTGATCAACCGCGCCATCAACATACGAGGACCTGCCCCCGAGTTCCTCGACACCCGCGCCGTCGTCTACCTGACCAACGGCGAAGCTCGCAAGGCGATCGAAGACCTCGAAAACGCGGTCGCCATGGACCCGACGGCCTCTCGGTACTTCCATCTAGCGCGAGCTTATATGGAAGCCGGCGATCTTGAGGCGGCCCGAAAGAGCCTGGTCAAGGCCCACGACCGCGGGCTTTCCGAGGCAGACGTGCATCCGCTGGAGCGGGCCGCTTTCACCCAGGTTGAGAAGGCCCTTAAGTGACGACGACTCGACCTTGATTGGACCGACCGGACGCCCCGTATAGGACGTCCGGTCGGTTCTTATTCAGTCGACGTCTCCGCTCGCCCCAATCTGGGGTTCGCGGATCAGTTCCTTGAGATAGCGACCGTAATCGTTGGGGAGCTTGGCGGCGAGTCGTTCGACCTGCTCGGCCGTGATGAATCCCTGGCGGTAAGCCACCTCTTCGATGCAGGCGATCTTGAACCCCTGTCGCGCCTCGATGGTCTCGACGTAGTTGGCCGCCTGGATCAACGATTCGATCGTACCCGTGTCCAGCCAGGCGAACCCTCGGCTGAACAACTCGACCCGCAGAGCGCCGCTCTCCAGGTAGATCCGATTGACGTCGGTGATTTCCAACTCGCCGCGAGGCGAGGGCTTCAGCGACGCCGCGATGTCGAGGACGCGATTGTCGTAGAAATACAACCCAGTCACGGCGAAGTGCGACTTCGGCCGAGCCGGCTTCTCCTCGATCGAGAGGGCCTTGCCATGGGCGTCGAATTCAACGACGCCGTATCGTTCCGGATCGCGGACCGGGTATGCGAAGACCGTGGCACCCTCGGTGTAATCCCCGGCGCGGCGGAGCATCGCCTGGAACCCCTGACCGTGGAAGATATTGTCCCCCAGAATCAAGGCTGCATCTCCGCCGCCGATAAATTGACGGCCAATCAGGAACGCCTGCGCGAGGCCGCCCGGGTGAGGCTGGACGGCGTACTCGATGTGCAGCCCGAATTGGCTCCCATCCCCCAGAACTCGCTGAAAGCCGCCGATGTCGTCGGGCGTCGAGATCAGCAGGATCTCTCGGATACCCGCCAACATCAGCGTCGACAGGGGGTAATAGATCATCGGCTTGTCGTAGATCGGCAGCAGTTGTTTGCTGACGGCCCTCGTGATCGGATAAAGGCGGGTGCCGGCTCCGCCCGCGAGGATGATGCCCTTGCGATTCATGTGTCCATGAGATCCTATGCGGTAAGCCCTTGCGCCTTGCGTTCGGGGCTGTCTGGTCGTCCTGCCGCCATTGGACAGTAGCCTAACGGTTCAGACTTGGGAACTCAAACAGCCGACTGCATCGTGTGAACCGGCCGTTCGTTTGTGGAACCAGCCCCTCGTCGCTAAACTGGATGATTGTAAGGGTAGGTGCTTTTGAAGGCGGGTCTTTGCAGCCGGGATCTGCGGCTCAATGGCCCGCCGGACGTTCCCAGCCCATCCCGAGCCCGTCGCCGAGAGGCGCCAGGACCAAGCCGATCCATGAAATCGTTCTCGGACGCATGCCGCCTGGTGGAGCCCCTGCAACTCGTCGTCGAGGCCGCCGGCGAGCCAGACGTGGGGGTTCGCGTCCTTCACCAGCCATTCGCCCTGATCGGCCGGGATCCTCGGGCCGACGTTCCTCTCGAACATCGTCTGGTAAGCCGACGACACGTCTACCTTCAGGTCGTCGAAGGGCACGCCTTCTGGATCGATCTGGAGAGCCGGCTTGGGACGTTGGGAGGCGGTCGACCGCG
Source organism: Paludisphaera rhizosphaerae (assembly GCF_011065895.1). Taxonomy (NCBI): domain Bacteria; kingdom Pseudomonadati; phylum Planctomycetota; class Planctomycetia; order Isosphaerales; family Isosphaeraceae; genus Paludisphaera; species Paludisphaera rhizosphaerae. The sequence continues at coordinate 6,392 of NZ_JAALCR010000026.1, forward strand.
CAAGTACGGGTGGCTGACGCGCGATGAGACCATCAGAATCGGCCCGTATGAACTGCGGAGGACGACTCGGACCCGTCCTGCCGGATGGGATGAGCGGCTGCCGGAGGCGGTCCCGCTAGTCTCCCGATCGTATGGAGCCGTCCCCTGGCCGGATGTCGGATTGGAGTTTCTCAACGGGCCGTCGCGATCGGCGCTCTGGCCGATGAACCGCGTCGTCTCGCTGGTCGGCTCCGCCGCCGGCTGCAAGTTCCGTCTGGCCGACCCGAGCGTCTCCCTGTTCCACTGCAGTCTCGTCCGATCTCCGACTGGTCTGTGGGTCGTCGACTTGCTGGGTGGCGGCGTTGAGGTCAACAACACCGCCGTTCGTTATGCGATGCTCGAGGACGACGACGTCCTCTCCATCGGGCGGTATCGGATCCGCGTCCGCAGCCGTCTGGCGCTCGAAGGGCCGCGGCCCGAGGCTGGCCGTGATCGTGGCACGAGTCGGTCCCTTTCGCTCCTCCGCACTCCGCCGCCCAACTCCACCATGATTGCGGCGGCCCGGATCGATGATGAGAACGACCTGGTCGTTCGTGCTCAGCCAATCGCCGTCATTCCCGCCGAGATCCAAGGCGCTGGGATGGGCGAATCGGCCTCGGTTCTCGTTCCGCTCATGAATCAGTTCGGCATCATGCAGCAGCAGATGCTCGATCAGTTCCAGAGCGCGATGGGTATGCTCGTCGACATGTTCGGCTCGCTCCAGCGCGAACAGATGGACCTGATCCGCCAGGAGCTGGATCAACTCCGCGAAGTGACTCGGGAGTTCCAGGATCTCAAGGCCGAACTCGCTTCTTACACTCGCGAACGTGCCGCGGGAACGCCCTCGCCTTCGGTTGGTCCAGCGGTCTCTGCCGAGGTCCCCGCAACTCCGACGACTCCGCCCGCGGCATCCGTTGCCGCCTCAGTCTCAGCGCCGGTCACTCCTGCTGAAACGCTTAAACACGAGCACAGGTTTATCAACCCCGCTCCTGAGGCGGTCGAACCTGTCGCAAGCCCAACCGTCGCGTCGTCCGAGCCTGCGCCGCCTGCTCCGGCCGCCGCAGAGGGGATTGAAACGCCGACTCGAAGGGCGACGGCCGGCAACGCCGATCAGAAACCAGGAGCAAGGCCGGCGGGCCGTCCACGTCCTGAGAAGGCCCCGCGACCGGAGGGGGCCGACGCCGACGTCATGCTTTGGCTCAACCAGCGGATCGCCACGCTCCAGGAAGAGCGAGAGACGCGCTGGCGGAAGATCCTGAAGCTCCTTCCCGGCTCTTCATGAACTGAGAGTCGGAGGGGTTGCGATCGTCTCTCCGTCGTTGATTTCGAAAGCGAATCGGCTTCCATCCCCGTAAGGAGGGCGGAAGCCGAAGAGGAAATCGGCCGATCGAGCCGAACCGATCGAATCAGCAAGCACCTCGCCCGACGACCACCGCGAAGAACGTACGGACGATGATGGCCAGGTCGCCGAGGATCGTCCAATTCTTGGCGTATTCGACGTCGAGCTTGACCATCTGAGCATAGTCGACGCCGCTGCGGCCGCCGACCTGCCAGGGGCCGGTCAGGCCCGGAGGAACCTGAAGGCGTTGCCGATAACCCTCGGCGTCGAGGGTTTGGAGCATCTCGCTGTCGCGGATCTGAAGCGGGCGAGGCCCGACGACGCTCATCTCGCCGCGGAGGATGTTGATGAGCTGCGGGAGTTCATCAAGGCTGGACTTACGCAGGAACCGACCCAGCGGCGTAACCCTGGGGTCGTGCTTGATCTTGAACAGAACCTGACCGGGCGACTCGTTCTTCGCTTCCAGGCCGGCGAGCTGCTTCTCGGCGTCGACGACCATGGTGCGGAACTTGAGCACCCAGAAGAGACGACCGCGATAGCCGCGGCGCAGCTGTCGGAAGAAGATCGGCCCCGGCGAATCCAGGCGGATCAGCACCGCGACGGCCAGCATCACGGGCATGAGCACGAGGAGGCCGACGAGGGCGCCGCTGAAATCAATCGCCCGCTTGACGGACGACCGAGCGGCTTCGGCGACGACCGGCCATCCGGATCGCTGGGAGAGAAGGGCGGTCAGTTGGAGCTTGTCCGGTTGGGAGGGCATCGGCGTTCCAAAAGGCTCCGTAGGAAGAGGCGAGGGCGATGAAGACGGCGAGGCGTTCATCGTTTCGAGCTCTCCGTTATCGGCGAGGCGACCCATCGGTTTGTTGATGAGAGGGACAACGCCTTGGAACAGAGCGGGGGAAGAGAAACCAGGTCGCTTTCAACCATGCGAAAATGACAAGTTGCAGGTGCCGGACGAACGCATCGCAGTCTAGTCACTGGCTCGCTCGTCGTCAATCATTGTGCGGCATTGCGTCGATTTTAAGAATCAATGGTGAACTCGGGTTGTAAATCTCCAACGCGCCATTGCACACGACTCAAATTCGCACCGAGACCGTCAGCCGAGTCGGAGACCCCTTCGAGTTGGGCCTTCGCAAGGCGGTTCCGTCAGCGGTTCCATTTCGGCGGGAGAGCCAGGGAGGAGTGCGGTCCCGTCGAACCGACCGACTCGTGGAGAGTCAGGCCGCCTCGGTCAGAGCAAATACTGTGCCGTTGTCCTAGGCTGTCGCCGCCGACGTCGGCGGCGAATCTCGTCTTGGTCGTCTCAGTGGAGTCGATTCGGATCGCCTCATCAACTCGCTTGCAACGTCCGCTTCTTATACGGTCGTCGCCGTGGCTGTGACGGCGACGACGGTTAGGTAGTTATGCAATAAATAGCTCGCGATAGACGAGGGGGTGGGATTGAGAGGCTGCAAATTCCGCGACAGAATAAGGAATCGGCTCGGTGGCCTACTGTTCGGATGCACGAAGCTGGGCGTCGGTGCATAGATGCGAGGCAGGATCAACCGGCCTTGCGGTCGAGGATGGCAGTGGTGCTGAGTCCAGGGACGAGCGGAAGAGCGATCACTCGCCCGCCTCGGGCCAAGACAAGGTCGGCTCCGGCGATCTGGTCAAGCGTATAATCCCCCCCCTTCACGAGAACGTCCGGTTCGAACGCTTCGATGAGGGCGACGGGAGTGGGGTCGTCGAAGAGGACCACGACGTCGACGCAAGCTAGGCCGGCCAGGAGGCTGGCGCGGTCGCTTTCGCGGATGACGGGCCGGGTCGGTCCCTTCAGGCCGCGGACCGAGGCGTCCGAGTTGAGTCCGACGACCAGCAGGTCGCCCAATCGCTTGGCACCCTCCAGGCAGGAGAGGTGGCCGGCGTGAAGGATGTCGAAGCAGCCGTTCGTGAAAACGACCCGGCGGCCGCGCCGACGCGCCTCGGCCAGCTGGAGAGCGGCGTCCTGGGGCCGAAGGATTTTGGGCGAGAGTCCGCCCCAGGCGGCTTGAAGTTCGCCGGTTTGAACGACGTAGGTTCCCGGACGACCGACGGCGATGCCTGCGGCCGTGTTGGCGATCCGGCAGGCGTCGGCGATCGGCCACTCGGCTCCCAGGCAGGCGGCCAGAACGGCGACGACTGTGTCGCCGGCTCCCGTGACGTCTGAGACGTCGCGGGTCTGGGAGGGGATGTGGTAGATCGCATCCGGGAGGGCCAGGGTCATACCCTGAGGGCCTCGGGTGATCAGCATTGCGTCCGTCCCCAGGGCCTCGCGCAGTTCCTCCGCAGCGCGGCCGGCTGCTTCATCGTCCGGGAGGGGGCGGCCGATGGTCCGCTCAGCCTCCAGCAGGTTGGGAGTGACGATGGTGGCTCCGGCGTAGGGGGCGAAGTCCACCTTCTTGGGATCGACGACGCAGGGAACTCCGAGCCGCCGGCATTCGGCGATGATCGAACGGGCGACCTTTGGGGTGATGACGCCCTTCTCGTAATCGGCCAGAACCACGGCTGATTGGCTCTCAATCAGCGGTAGAACGCGGGCCAGGACGTCTTCCTCAAAAGCCGCGAAGTGGGCGCGGTCGCCGTCGCGGTCGAGCCGCAGGAGCTGCTGGTGGGCCTCGGAGAGAATCCGGGTTTTGCTGACCGTGGCGAGTTCGGGTCGTTCGACCAGTTCGAGATGAGCGATCCCTTTGGCCGCGAGGGTTTCGCGCAGCAACTCACCCTCGGCGTCGCTGCCGACAAGGCCGCAGAGGCCGGCTTGGCATCCAAGGCCGGCCAGGCCGGCGGCGACGTTGCCCGCTCCTCCAGGGGTGCGGACCTCGCCGATCAAGCTGACGACCGGAACGGGAGCCTCGGGCGAGATCCGACGAACGTGGCCGTGGATATGGCGGTCCAGCATGACGTCGCCGACCACCAGGACGCGGTTGTCGAACATCGCGGGCCTCCTTGCCTCGCCTTGAGTCGACTTGTTTCGCCCGATCACGGCCGTCCGGGCCCGCGGGCGCGCAGGTCCGGTCATTCTAACGGGCCGGGCTGTGTCGAACAGCCCAATCCGTCGTCAGCCTGCGGCCTCGGCCTGGACGGGGGAATCAACCGAATCACGGGACCAGGGGAGACGGACGCTGAGGACGCCGGGACGACCTTCGTACTGACTGGTGAGATCGCGGAGCGTGAATTCGCAGCAGTCGTAGTGGTGGTCGATGGCGCCTGTGAACGTCGCGGCGCTGCCGACGGTCAAGACGTAGGAGGTCGCGGCCAGGATTCGGGGAGGAATGGCGACCTCGAACGTATGAATCCCCGGACTCAGGGCCTCGGTGTGCTCGGGATTGACGTCGCGGACGTCAGAGTGGAGCACTCGGGTCCCTTCGATGTTCTGCACGTAGAACGACAGGAAGCTTTCCATGATGGGCCGACGGACCTGGTAGGTCATTCGGATCACGATGGGCTCGTCGCAGGTGAAGTCGGTTGACCGACTGCCGTCCTGGTGGAGAACCTCCACCTTGAGGAATTGGGCGGCCTTGGCGGGGTCTGGCTCGAACGTCGCGAGCGACGCGGCCTGATCCGAGTTCGACGTCATGTACGAGCGGATCACGCTCTCGGCGGGGCCGATCATGGCGACTCGGCCCTTCTCCAGCAGGATTCCCTCGTCGCAAAGCTGACCCAGGGCACCCATATTGTGGCTGACGAACAGGACGGTCCGGCCGTCCCCCGTGGCCACGTCGCGCATCTTGCCCATGCACTTCTTCTGGAACGCGTAATCGCCGACAGCGAGGACCTCGTCGACGATCAGAATCTCGGGCTCCAGGTGGGCGGCCACGGCGAAGGCCAGTCGCACGAACATGCCCGAGGAATACCGCTTGACCGGCGTGTCCAGGAAGCGGTCGACCTCGGCGAAAGCCACGATCTCGTCGAACTTGCGACGGATCTCGGCCCGTCGCATCCCCAGAATCGCGCCGTTGAGATAGATGTTCTCGCGGCCGGAGAGCTCCATGTGGAAGCCGGTTCCAACCTCCAGCAGGGAGGCGACTCGACCCCGGAGCGTCACCGAGCCCGAGGTCGGCTCGACGATTCGGCTCATGATCTTGAGGATCGTCGATTTGCCGGCGCCGTTGTGGCCGATCAGCCCCACGACTTTGCCCTGCTCGACCTCGAATTCGGCGTCCCGGAGCGCCCAGAACTCCTTCTTCCGACTGTTCGACTCCGACGTTCCGCCGGCGAGGCGGCGGCGCATCGAGGCGACCTGATCGCCCAGCACGCTGCGGAGCGAGAAGCGGGCCAGATTATGCCCCGACCCTCCCCTCAGGACGTAACGCTTGCTGAGCTTGTCGACGCTGATGATCGGTCGGTTCATAGTGGAAGTGGTCGGGGTGTGCGGATGGTGGCGATGCGATCAAACGGTCCGGGACGCAGTCGCGACGCTCAAACGTAATCCGCGAAAAGCCGCTCGCTGCGGCGGAAATAGAAAAGCGCGAAGATGAACAGGCCGATCGCCACGCCGCTGGAGATCAGCAGGCAGTTCCATTGAATCGGCAGGCCCAGGATCACCGCGCGGAATCCGTCGGTGATGCCGAACATCGGATTCAACGACATGAACCAGCGATACTTGGGAGGAATCAGCGGGTCGATCGTGTAGAAGACCGGCGTCACGTACATCATGATCTGCGTGAGGAACGGCACGATGTGCTTGATGTCGCGGAAGAAGACGGTCACCGCGGCCAGGATGCAGCCGATCCCGAGGCTCGCGATCAGCGTGAGGGCGAAGAAGACCGGCAGGAAGACGACCGTCCAGTGCGGCGGGATTCGGTAGAACAGCAGCAAGAAGCCGAAGACCAGGGTGGTCAGCAAGCCGTCGACGAGGAAAACCGCGGCCCCGGTGATCGGCAGAAAGAGCCGAGGGAAGTAGACCTTGGTGACCATGTTCAGCGAGGTGGTCAGGCTGTTCGCCGCAGCCGGCATCCCTTGCGAGAAGATCGACCAGGGGATCAGGCCGGCGAAGATGGCCACCGGGGCCGGGATGCCTCCCGACATGGGCACCTTCATCATGCTCGCGACGAGCGTGAAGATCCCCAGCATGATCAGAGGCTGGACGATCGCCCACGCGGGGCCGAGGATCGTCTGCTTGTATCGCGCCGCGACGTCACGCCAGATGAGAAATCCGAGCAGTTCCCGATACTCATACATCTCGCCCCAATTGACCGCCCGCCATCCCGAGGTGGGACGGATGACGGTTGTGTGCTCCGCCGCGGCCGCTGACTCCGATGGGTCGGAAGCCTCGACTCGGCTCAGGGGCTCTTCCGGGGCGGCGACCGTCGCTTCGATCTCGGTCATGAGGGGATGACATCCAAGGCCGTAGGGAAAGAGGTCCCGCGTCGAGGCTCACCCTCGGAGCAGGGGGACCTTCAGGACGCAACGGGCCCCGTGGCGTGTGAGACGGCCGGGGAGAGCCAGATCCAATATACTATAGGCCGCCGTTGAAGAGGTTTATTTGATCGGTTTGCCACGCCCGTCGTCAAGAACTCTTCTAGGCTCTTGTGGCGGTGCGAGGACGTTTAGCGACGGCTGTTGCGGTACGTCGGCATGTTGCCCCCGGCGTCGTTGGACTGCTAGAATCCAGGCCTGCGGCGGCCTACCGGCTGCGTGGCCTTGCGGTGCGGTGGGCTCGGATTCATGAATGATGTAGGTCTGGTCGCGATCGGACGGAACGAGGGCGAGCGGTTGCGTCGCTGTCTGACGTCCGCGGGGGGGCTCGGCAGGGCCCTCGTCTACGTGGATTCGGGGTCGAACGACGGCAGCGTCGAACTGGCGCGAAGTCTGGGGGCGGACGTCGTCGAGCTGGACCTGACCAAGCCGTTCACGGCGGCGCGTGCTCGAAACGCCGGTTTCGACCGCCTGACGGCGAATGCTCCCGGCGTTCGTTACGTGCAGTTCATCGACGGCGACTGCGAACTCGCCCAGGAATGGTTGAGTCGGGCCCGGAACGAGTTGGAGACCCGGCCCCGGGCGGCCGTCGTCTGCGGCCGACGCCGCGAACGTCGGCCTGGCGACTCGATTTACAATCGGCTGGCCGATCTCGAGTGGGACACTCCCATCGGCGAGGCCAAGGCTTGCGGCGGCGACGCCATGATGCGGGTCGAGGCGTTTCGCGACGTCGGCGGCTATGACCCTTCGTTGATCGCGGGCGAGGAGCCTGAACTCTGCGTTCGGATCCGTCGCGCGGGCTGGACCGTGCATCGCGTCGACGCCGAAATGACGCTTCACGACATGGCGATGACTCGCTTCAACCAGTGGTGGCGTCGGACGGCTCGCGCCGGCCACGCTTTCGCTGAGGGGGCCGCGATGCACGGCAAACCCCCCGAACGGCATTTCGCCCGCGAGACCCAGCGAATCGTCTTTTGGGGGTTGGCTCTCCCACTGCTCGCACTGGTCCTCGCATGGCCGACGCGCGGACTCAGTCTCGCCGTTCTGGCGGTGATCTACGTGCTGCAGACGGTAAGGATCTACGGCCGCCATCGCCGCGAGGGCGTTTCGCCGGCCGACTCGCGGGCTTTGGCCTTGTTCACCGTCGTCGGCAAGTTCGCCGAGGCGCAGGGGGCTCTCCGCTACTGGCTGGGCCGCGCCTCCGGGCGTCGGAGCCGCGTCATCGAGTATCGCGACGCGGCCGCCGCGGGCGCCGTCGACGGTCCTGGATCATGATTCCTCGGGCTTCGGAATCGACGTCCTGACCACCCGAGCGGGAATCCCGACCGCGGTGGAGTAGGCGGGGACGTCCGAAATCACGACGGCGTTGGCTCCGATCAGGCTGTCGTGACCGATCGTGACGGCGCCGAGGACGCAGGCTCCGCAGCCAATGTCGACTCGGTCCTCGATCACCGGGATCGCTCGGAGTCGGTCCTTGGTCGCGACGCCGAAGGTCGTGCAATGCCGGATGTGGACGTCGTCGCCAATCGACCGCGCGTGCAGGACGATGCCGCCGTGGTGCCAGATCCGGACTCGACGGCCGAGCTTCACGGTGTACGGCAGGTGGATGCCGCCGATCAACTCCGCCCAGGCCGACAGGAACCGGTAGAGCAGGGACAGCGGCGCCCGCAGAAGTTTGGGGCGTATCCCCATCCGCCAGTTGCCGAACCGGTGCAAGGCGACCGCCCAGAATCCAGGCTCGAACCACGATCCGTCGTGAGTCCGCAGGTCTTCGCGGAGCAGGGCGATGAACCCGATCTCGGGCGGATTCAGGTTGCGATCCCCTGGATTCAGAGGAGGCAGGGGATCGTTCAGGGCTTCGTCGTGGCCGCGAGCCGAGGTTGCGGAGGAGGTCGTCATTATCGAGGGACTCCCGCCGGCGCCGGCTCTCTCATGGCGGCCATCGCCGGGTTCTCAACCTCGCGAACCGCGAATCCCGTGCGGAAGACGCTGTGACGGAAGGAGTCGGCCAGGAAGTTTTCCGGATCGCGGTCCGGCCTGTTCTGCAGCCTCCTCCGCAGCCGCCAGCAGGCGAATCCGGCGAGGAACGCCGCGTCCGCCAGGGCCGTGTAGGCCGCCCCATGGTTCTTCAGGAAGAACCGCCTCCTGGCCTGGAACCAGTACGCGGGTCGACGCTTGACCTTGGTCGTCTCCTTCGCCTTGATGCCCGTCGAACAACCCTCCAGGTGGATGATCTTGCTTTCGGGGACGTACCACACCTCCCATCCGGCGCGGTGGGCTCGAAGACATATGTCGATGTCGTCGAAGTAGGTGTAAAGTCCCTCGTCCAGCAGCCCAATCTCCTTGAGCATCGTCGAGCGTAGGATCATGCTTGCGCCGGCGAGCCATTCGGCCGGGCCGGGCTTCGAGTGGTCGACGTCCAGCCGTCCGCTGAGCAGCGGCGAGAGGACGCCCAGGCGGAGCCCCCGATCCAGTTCGGAGCCGACGCCGGTGAAGAGGAAGGGCGAGGCCTGGATCTCCCCCTCGGGAGAGAGGAGTTGGCTGCCGGCGATTCCGGCCCGCGGGTGGGCGTCCATGAACTCGACCAGCGACGTCATCGCGTCTTTTTGGACGATCGTGTCGGCGTTCAGGAGCAGGACGTACTCGGGCGGATCGTCCGACTCCAAAGCCGGCCGGATCACCAGGTTGTTGCCGCCGCAGAAGCCGCGGTTCACCTCGACGACGGTCAGGTCGACCCACGAGTTCCAGCCGTTTTCGTCGATCGCGCGGCGGAGTTGCTCGGCGGCTTCGGGGCCTGTGCCGTTCTCGCAGACGCCGACGCGAGCCCCAGGAACCCGAGCGATCTCCGCTTCCAGCGACCGCAGGCAGTCGATGGTCAGCTCCGGAACCTTGTAGCAGAGGACTACCACAAGTAGTTTCATGCGAACGCGCCTGAAGGGGAATTGTCGGACCGGCCGCCGGTCTAGTATTGTAATATGCGGCCTCGCCGGGTTGGTGACGTCACAGCGCGACCACCGGCGGCGTATTCTGCCCTAATAATGCAGCCGACGGGCGGAGAGAGCCCGAGAGAGCTCCATTGAATCCTCCGGAACTCACCTCGACAAGGGAGGCTTCGGAGAAACCTCGACGGTCGGGGCCAGTCCTACTCGCATAGGGGGATCGGTGGAAGAACGCTTAACGGACGTGCCCGTCTTCGTGCTCTGCGGTGGATTGGGGACCCGACTTCGCGAGGAGACCGAACTTCGTCCCAAACCCATGGTCCCCGTCGGCTCGCGGCCGATCGTCTGGCACATCATGCGGACGTACGCCCACCATGGGTTCCGGAAGTTCGTCCTCTGCCTGGGCTACAAAGCCGAGGTTGTGAAGTCGTACTTCCTCAATTATTCATCGATGAATAGCGACTTCACCGTCGAGTTGAAGAGCAACAACGTCATCGTCCACTCCGTCGATCACGACCAGGACTGGGAAGTGACGCTGGCCTTCACCGGCGACCTGACGATGACCGGCGGCCGGGTCGCCCGCGCCGCGGCCAAGTACCTTGGGGACGCCCCTCGCTTCGCCGTCACCTACGGCGACGGCGTCACCGACGCGAATCTCACCGACGAGTACGCCTTCCACCGCAAGTCGGGGATGCTCGGCACCGTTCTGGGCGTCAATCCGCCTTCTCGTTTCGGCGAGCTTAAGCTCGACGGCGACCGCGTCGAGGAATTCGCTGAGAAGCCCGAATTCGTGGACAGCTGGATCAACGGCGGTTATTTCTTCTTCGAACGCGACTTCCTTCCCTACCTCAGCCAGAACGAGGGCTGCGTCCTTGAACGCGAGCCGCTCATCCGCCTCGCGCAGGACGGCCAGCTCGGCATGTACCGCCACCGCGGATACTGGGCCTGCATGGACACCCAGCGCGACCTGGAGCAGCTCAACAAGCTGTGGGCTTCGGGCGAGGCCCCCTGGGCCGTTTGAGCCCGACCGCCTCTCCTCTTGAAATCCTCTCGAAGCACCGACACCGCACCGCTCATCTTCTGAAAGAGCCGTCCAACCGCCATGAAAGTCTTCGTCACGGGACATCGGGGCTACATTGGATCCCACCTGGTCGACGTTCTGAAGCAGGAGGGCCACACCGTCGTCGGCTGCGACGTCGGCCTCTTCGATGGTTGTGAATGGGAGCCGCTGACGCCGGCCGACGTCGATCTCGTCAAGGACGTGCGCAAGGTCGAACACGTCGACCTCGACGGCTGCGACGCGGTGATGCATCTGGCCGCCATCTCGAACGACCCCATGGGGGCTCTCAACGCCCAGCTCACCTACGACGTCAACCGCGACGCCTCGATCCGCCTCGCCAAGATCGCCAAGGAGGCCGGCGTCCCCCGCTACCTCTTCGCCGGCAGCTGCTCGGTCTATGGCCAGGGCGAAAAGCTCGACCTCGACGAGAGCGATCCGCTCAACCCGCTGACCGCCTACGCCCAATCCAAGATCGAGACCGAGCAGGAAGTCTCCAAGATCGCCGACGACAACTTCTCCCCGGTCTACCTCCGCAACTCGACGGCCTACGGCCACTCCCCCGTCCTGCGAATCGACCTCGTCGTCAACAATCTGCTGGGCTCGGCCCTCTCTTACGGCGAGATCCGGATCCAGTCGGACGGCTCCCCCTGGCGGCCGTTGATCCACTGCCGCGACATCGCCCGCGCCTTCGTCGCGCTTGCCCGCGCCCCCAAGGACGTCGTCCACGACAAGGCGATCAACATCGGCGCCAACAGCGAGAACTACCAGGTCAAGGACGTCGGCGACCAGGTCCAGCGGCTCGTCCCCGACGCCAAGGTCACCTACACCGGCGAGGTCGGAGCCGACCCCCGCAACTACCGGGTGAAGTTCGACTATCTGTATTCCCTGCTTCCCGACTTCAAGCTCGCCTACAACCTGGCCTCCGGCATGGAGGAGCTCCACCGGAAGATGGTTGAGCACGGCTTCTCCAAGAAGGACTTCGAGGGAGATCAGTTCGTCCGGCTCCGCACGCTCAAGCACCGCATGGATCGGCTCGGCTGAGCCCGCGACGAGGTCGACGCGACATCCTTCAGAGTCTATACCCAAGGCACACCGATGATCTTCACCGAGACGCCCATCCCGGGCGCGTTCCTGATCGACCTGGAAAAGCGCGGCGACGACCGCGGCTTCTTCGCGCGAGCCTTCTGCGAGAAGGAATTCGCCAAGGCCGGCCTCGTCGACCGCTTCGTCCAGATCAACAACTCGCTGAGCGCCCAGAAGGGGACGCTCCGGGGGATGCACTACCAGCTCGCCCCGGCGGCTGAGACCAAGGTTGTGCGTTGCATCCGGGGGTCGCTCTACGACGTGATCCTCGACCTCCGCCAGGATTCCCCGACGTTCGGCAAGAGCTTCGGCGCTGAACTCTCGGCCGAGAATCGGCGGATGATGTACGTCCCCAAGGGCTTCGCCCACGGGTTCATCACCCTGGCCGACGACACCGAAGCGTTCTACTTCGTGGACGAGTTCTACTCGCCTTCGCACGAGCGGGGCGTCCGCTGGAACGACCCGAAGTTCGCCGTCGAGTGGCCCATCGCGCCGGTCGTCCTCTCCGAGAAGGACGCCAATCAGCGCGATTTCGACCCCGCCTGGCACCTGACGGTTTGATCAACCCATGAAGATTCTTCTCACGGGCGCCAGCTCGTTCACCGGCTACTGGTTCGTCCGCGAACTGGCGGCGGCCGGTCACGAAGTCACGGCCGTCCTGCGCAAGCGTCCCGAGGACTATCCCGACGAGGTCCGCCGCCGTCGCGCTGAGGGGCTCCTCGACGTTTGCAAGCCGGTCTATGGAGCGTCGTTCGGCGACGATGCGTTCCTCGCGCTTCTGCGCGAGGGCGGCTTCAACGTCCTCTGCCATCACGGGGCCGACGTCACCAATTACCGAAGTCCGGACTTCGACGCCGTCGGCGCCGCCGCCAACAACGCGAAGAACCTGCCGGCTGTGATCGAGGCTCTGCGATCCGGCGGCTCGCGGCGGATCGTTCTGACGGGCTCCGCATTCGAGGGCGGCGAGGGGGCCGGTTCGCAGGGCCTTCCCGACTTCTCGCCGTACGGTTTCTCGAAGCGGCTCACGTCCGAGACGTTCCGCTATTACGCCGGCCGCGACGGTCTGAGCCTGGGCAAGTTCGTCATCCCGAACCCGTTCGGTCCTTATGAGGAGCCGCGCTACACGGCCTACCTCATGAAGAACTGGCTGGAAGGGAAGACTCCCTCCTGCTCGAATCCGGTCTACGTCCGCGACAACATCCACGTCTCGCTTCTGGCGAAGGCGTACGCCGCGTTCGTCGCGGGCCTGCCGGATCTCCCCAACTACGCCCAGCTCAACCCGATGGGCTACGCCGAAAGCCAGGGCGCATTCACGCTCCGGCTCGCTCAGGAGATGCGGCCTCGGCTGAATCTCCCGTGCGAGGTCGAGTTGAAGAAGCAGACGGCCTTCCCAGAGCCGCGCGTCCGCATCAACACCGACGTCGTCGACGCCGACATCCTGGGCTGGGACGAATCGGCCGCCTGGGACGCGATGGCGGACTACTACCTGAAGGGTTGAAGTCGGCTGAGTCTCTCGCCCGTCCGCCTCTCAGCGGCGGGCGAGGCTCTCGCGGATTAGGGCGACCAACTTGCCGGCCTCGACGTGGGCGTCGTGACGCTCGGCGGCGCGGACGGCTCCATTGCGGCCCATCGCTTCGAGTCGTTCGACGGGGGCTTCGAGCACCTCGCGCATCGCGTCGGCGAGGGCATCGACGGACGACGGAGCGACGAGCCAGCCGTTCTCGCCCGGGCGGACCAGTTCGGGGATGCCGGCCACCCACGTGCTGACCACCGGCCTCCCCAACGCCAGGGCCTCCATCAGGACGACCGGCAGGCCCTCGGCGAAGCTGGGCAGAACCAGAGCGCGGGATTGCAGGACGAGGTCGCGGACCTCGGCGTTGCTCTTCCACCCCAGCAGGCGGACGGAATCAGCCAGGCCGAGGCGGTCGATCAGCGACTCAATCTCGGTCTTCAACTCACCGCCGCCGACGAGCGCGAGGTCGAACTTCACTCCCTCGGCCTTCAGCTTCGCCGCAGCCTCGATGAGGATGGGGAGTCCCTTCTGTTCGGCGAGCCTCGCCACACAGACGAGGCGTGGGGCCTCGGGGATCGGGACCGGATCGGCTTTGAGAAAAAGCGGGTCGAGCCCGCAGTGGACGACTTTGAGCTTCGGCCATTGGTCGTAGGAGGCCCAACGGCTGAGTTGGCTGCGGCCGTACTCGCTGATGGCGACGGCGAAGGCGGAGCCCTCCACCTTGGCGTCGAGCCCCAGCGCAACGGGCTTGTCGAACTCTTCGGGACCGTGGGCCGTGAAGCTGAACGGCGGGCCGCCGAGCGTCCGGCAGAGCAGGGCGACGGTCGTCGAGTTCGTGCCGAAGTGGGCGTGGACGTGTTCGGTCCCGGCTTCGCGATGCCAGTCCAGAAGGACGCACGCCTCGGCCAGGTAGACCAGGTGCTTGAGAACGCCCTGGCCAGAACTCGCGCCACGACGACCGAGCTTTACGGCCTGGTTCAGAGCCTTGAGGAACTGACCAGGCCGGCTCACCGTCGTCTTCGCCAGGGCTTTCCCCAGCCCGACCGCCCCCAACTCCAGAACAGCGCGAGTCTGTCGCGATTCCTCCTGGTCGTCAGGATCGACCAACCCCGTCGCCCAGCGACGGAGGGTGAATCGAGCGACCGGTCCGGTCTGGCTTTCGACCTGGCGCAGCTCGCGGCGAATGAAGGTCGCGCTGGGGACGGGATAGGTGTTGACGAGGTAGGCGATCCGCGGGGCGGTCTCGTCGTCGGGCGTCGGCTTCACGGCGTCTCCGGGTGGGCGAGGATCAGATCGGCGGCGGCGGCGAGGTCGGCGGCCGCAAAGACGCGACCGGCTGCGACGGGGGTGGGCAGATCGTCCAGGGTTGATTTCGAGCCGACGAGGATGCTGCGGCAGCCGGCGTTGAGCCCGGCGAGGACGTCGCTGATGAGATCGCCGACCATCCACGAGGCCGCGAGGTTCAGACGCAGCTCCTCGGCCGCACGCAGGAGCATCCCGGGGGCGGGCTTGCGATCGGGGTGTTCGATCGTCGTCCGGTCGGTGCTTCGAGGTGCGTGGGGGCAGTGATAGATCGCGTCGAGCCCGGCGCCGTCGACGGCGAGCCGGCGTTCAAGCTCGTCGTGGATTTCCTGGAGGCGGGCCTCCGTGATCATTCCCCGACCGACGGCCGATTGATTGGTGGCGAGGACCAGCGCGAACCCGGCCCGGCGCAGGGCCGTTAGCGCCTTCGCCGCTCCCGGGAGGATCCGGACCCCGGCAGGGTCGGAGAGATAGGGGACGTCGGCGATCAGCGTATCGTCCCGATCGAGGAACACGGCGGGGCGTGCAGCGCTCACGGGCGGTCGTCCTGCGCTGCAACGACAGCCTCGGGATGATTATCCGATCGGCGGGGCGCGTGGGCTGCTTCAAGGCCGCCGCGTTTCTCGCGGAGTCTCATCCGTCCCAAGAACGCCGCGTTACGTGCGTATCGCGAAGTCAGTCGGCGGGGCTCTTGAAGAAGTCGGAAGAGCCACTCGAGGCCCGTCTTCTGCATCCAACGAGGAGCCCGAGTAAACCGGCCCGCGGCGAATTCCAGGGAGGCCCCGACCTGAACGGCCACCGGGACGTCGAGCTGCTCCAGGTTCTCGGAGATCCAGCGTTCGCCCTTGGGCTGACCGAATGCGACGAACAGCAGATCGGGACGCGCGCCGCGGATCTCGTCGACCAGCGTCTGATGCTCTTCAGCGGTGAGCTTGCGGAACGGCGGGCAGGCCGTGCCGACGATCTGAAGTCCGGGATACCGGCTGCGGAGTTTGGTGGCGGCTTCCTCGGCGACTCCCGGCGGGGCGCCCAGGAAGAAGAGCCTTCGTCCCTTGCGGGCCGCCAGGTCGCAGAGATGGAAGATCAGATCCGAGCCGGCGACGCGCTCCGGGAGCGGCGACGGCAGGCGGCGCGAGGCCGCGACGATCGGAGCGCCGTCGGCCAGGATGAACGCGGCCCTACGGTTGATCGCATCCAGGTCGGGTTCCTGGTGGGTCAACATCACGTAGTGCAGATTGGCCGTGATGAAGTATGAGGGCCGTCGCTCTTCGATCAGTGCGTCGATCGCGGCGACGGTTTCCTCAAGCGTCATTTGAGCGAAGGGGACGCCCCAGACCCAGACGGGATCGATCACGAGGACCTCTGCTGGATGACGGCCGGACCGATCGGACGCGCCGCGGCTTCGGCTTCACGATCGTCGAACAGCCAGGACAGAATCCAGACCTCCATACCGACCAACGCCAGGGCCAGGGGCATCATCAGAAAGCCCGCCCAGTCGTGCGATCGGTGCCGCCACGCCTCGTCGGTTACGTAGTAGTAGCACCATCCGGTGGCGACGATTCGCGAGATGTTGCTGATCAGGGCGATCGGCAGCGCGCTCAGCAACACGACGATGCGCTTCCACAGCGGCATGGGGATGAGGATCACGGTGGCCGTCACCGTCGCGGCCAGCGTCATCAGCATGGAGAGACCGTTGCAGGCCAGGGCGACTTCCAACTGCTCAGGGCCGTGGGGCGAGGTCAAATTGATGACGTTGCCCGCGGGAATGACCCACATGCCCATGAGCTGGAGGATGAAACAGCTCCCCTTCGTGGCGACGTTCTGCAGCGGTTGCGAGACGAGCGAATTGAGCGCCTCCGGCAGGGGGAACATGAACACCAGAAACGCCAGGGCCGGCCAGGCGCGCGAGAGCAGCTGCTGGCCGCCCACCGCATATGTGACGCACGCCGCCACCGGAATCAAAGTGATGTTCTCAGTCCAGGCCCTTCCTGTCTCATAGGAGAAGGCCCGTACCGCCAGCAGCAAGGCCAGCAGAGCCCAGGTCCGCCAGGACGTCTTCGGGGGAGACCAGGTGAAGGGGTGATCGTTGATCCGCCGCCAGAGGATGACGGCCGCGATCGGGATCACCAGAAAGCCGTGCGAATAATTCGGTTCGATTTCCCAGACCTTGGCCAGGGAAAGGAGGTTCGGCAGGTACGCGAAGACCAGCAAGGCGATGCCTACGACGGCGGCAGGCAGCCAGGGGTGGTCGCGGAGCCGTTCGAGTGGGGACGGTCCAACGCCGGCGCTCTGCGACGGGTCCGTCGTTGGGTAGGCTGGGAGTTGAGACAAGGTCGAATCCCTTGGGGTCTGAGATCGGTTAAGAGGAGAGGCGGATGCAGGCCGCTGCAGTCCAGAGCCAGCGGCCGCAGCCTCCTCGCAGTCTCCTATTCAAGCCTAGGGCATCGCCGGGTCGGTTGTGCACGAACCGGCGAGCCGCGCCGCTCACTCGGGGGAGGTCTCGTCGCCGGCTACGCCAGGGTCGGCGCTCGCCGTCGGCTGGCGACTGTAGGTGTAGCGGCCGTAATACGAGTCCGACGACCTCATGCCATTGATCACGGTGCCCAGAACCGGGATGCCCGCCAGATCGAGCTGACGGCGGGCCCGTTCGACCTGCGGGGCGCGGCTCACGTCGTAACGCGAAGCCAGCACCACGCCGTCGGTCCAACGCCCCATGATCAAGGCGTCGGGGACCGGAAGGATCGGCGGCGAGTCGATGATGATCAGATCGTAGAGCTGTCGGAGCCGGGCGATCAGCATCCCGAACGAGCGCCCCTGAAAAACGCGACTGGTGTCGGACGTCGGCGTTCCAGCGCAGAGAAGGTGGAAGGTTCCGCCCTGCACGGGGATCACCACGTCTTCGACGTTCAGGTCTTCCCGCGTCAGCACGTCATTGAGGCCCAGGCCTTCGGCGACGTCGAGCAGGGGGCTGAGAGCCCCGCGCCGGAGGTCGGCGTCGATCAGCAGCGTCGAGTGGCCGGCGTGGCCGCAACGAGCCGCCAGTTGCGCCGCCAGAGTCGTCTTTCCCTCACCCCCGACGGCGCTGGTGATCAGCACGCAACGCCCCAGACCGACGTCGGGATGGTCGCCGCAGATGGCGAACCGCAGATGGTCCAGTCGCTGGATGAAGCGGTCGATGTTGTCGTCGCCGTTGGAGCCCAGCCGTCTCGGCGACCGCGACATGGGGATCGGCGGCAGCGAGTAGACCTCCGACTGAACCCGGCTCGACAGCGAGTCGGGATCGCCGACCCGTTCCGCCTTGATCTCGAACAGGGAGAACAGCCCCAGCAGGGCGATCAGAAGGGCCAGCGGCGCCGCCGCCATCAGCTTGAGCCGTTTGCTGTCAGAAGGCGTCCGGGGAATCGAAGCTTCTTGCCGCAACTCGACGCTCAAGGAGTCTCGATAGCGGAAGTCCAGGTCCTGGAGCTTTCGGTTGACGACGCGCTCGTCTTCCACGATCGATTCGATCTGCGTCTGAAGGAATTGGGCCCGGAACGTGTCGGAATTCAACTGCTGGGTTTCGAATTGGGTCTGGTCCAGGGCTTTCGTGATGGCAGCCTCCTTCCGCTGGAGTTCCAACACGATCTCCCGCAGCTCGGGGATCGTCCGGGGCCGACCTTCCAGATGCTGATCCCCGCCGCCCGCTGCCGCTGGTCGGCCTTGTTGCAACGAAAGTTTGACCTGTTCCTCGACCTCGGCTCGGTGCGTCTGCCACTTCTCCTCGATGCGGGCCTTGAGATCGTCGTGAGTTGTCTGGAACCTACGAAGTGCGGGATCGTTCCCCTTGCGAGTGCCTTTCTCGATACGATCCATCTGACCTTCGATGTCCCTCATCTTCTCCAGGAGTTCCGCGACAGGCGGCAGGCGATAGAATTGGGCGGCGACGAGTTGAGTAAGCTCCGCCTTCGAGATCCGGGTCGCAGTGTTGGGGTCTTCGGCGACGTCGGCGACTTCCTCGAATCCCGCCGACCGTTGATCGAGTTCGGCTTGCGCCTCGAGCAGCTTGACCTGGTTTTCCAGCAGCATGCTCTTGTACTTCCGAAACTCCTCGAACGAGGTGTTCTGCTCGAGCGACGGCTTGTTGGTGGATTGCTCCGCTTTCGCTCCCTGAGAGCCTTTCGTTGCGCCGACCGTTACCTTGTCTGGATCGATGTCTCCCTTATCCATCAGCGCGAAGAGCTCGGCCTCCTTTTTCTGGCGTTCGAGGTTCTTCGAATCCAGATACGTCTTCAGGCTCTTCATGAACTGCTCGTCGCCGGCGCTCTTCTTATTCCTGGTCGTATCCATATAGGTTCGGACGACCGCGTTCACGACGTTCGCCGCTTCGACGGGGTCGGTCGAATCCAACGAGACTCGGATCAACTCGGTCTTCGGGAGGTTGAAGACGACCAGCTTGTTTCTGAGCGTCTGAACGGGCCAGGTCGAATTCTTGACGATCGGCAGGTTGACCACCGACGGATCGGCCACGACCTCATTAAGGATATCGTCGACCGTGATTGCGTTGATTTCCGTTTCGAGTTTCCGATCGGCCATCGATGAGGAGTTGCGGTTGTCGCTGCCGAACAGGTCCGGCTGGATCGCATGCACCTCGATCATGCTGACCGCCTGGTACGTCGGCTTCACCTGAGTGTAGATCAGGTAGAGCAGGGGGGCCGACGCCGCCAACCAGAGGCCCAGGATCTTCCACCAGTTCCGGGCCAGGCCTCGCAGGATGCTGACCGGGTCGATTCGCGTGGTCGGCCCTGCACCCATGTTCGCGCCCGCACCCACGGTCGCCAACTCGCGACGCTCCCCGAACGAGGCGGCCGGCCGGGCCGGCGTGAGCGGCGACGGTGATGGCGAGAGCGATCGCGCCGGCAGTGTCGAGTCGTGCCTGTCCGAAATTTCCATCGATGATTACTCGAAGGTGGTGGGATCGCTATCGAGATCGTGCGCCGGCGAGATCGCCGCGGGGGACGGCGAGGGTCCGAAGCCGTCCCGGTCGAGAAGAAGGGATCGACGGTCCCCGTCAACCAGGGAGAGGGCTCGCAGGCCGTGGAATTCTCGACGCCCGCCCCCCGCCGTCATCGTGAAACTGTAATCCAACGCGTTCAAAATCGTCAAACGAAATCCCCGCGTGCGGCCGTGTCCACGCACACGCTGGAACATGCCGCCTTGTAGGCCTGGATACGACTCAAGAGCCGGTTTCCGTTTGGCGACCATGATTTTATCTATTTTAGCTGGTTAACCCAAGTTCGTGACCTGATAGAATTCGAGCGCCGGCTTTCTATGATTACGTATAGGACATCCCGCGTGTCGCAGGCGGCGGCGATTTGGATGCATCCTCGTTGCCTGTAAGCAACGGATTTTTGCGGAATTGTCGGAGGCATCGCCGGCGCGTCATCGCGTGGGGTGTTTTTTGAGGAGCCTGGTCGTGCCTGGGGCCGATCGAGTTCGATGGGCGAGTCTCGTGCGCGCCGGTTAAGTGCGAGGACGGCGGAAGCCGACGGCTTCACCTCGTCCGGGAAACTAGACGAAGGGAGCGACGATCATGATCGCTCAAGACCTGGAGCGAGGGCGGCCGGATCTTGCGGCCGCGTCACGATCGATCCAAGCTTCGACTTCGAATGACGCTCGGGGCTTTCACGTCGGCGTCCGCTGCGTGCACGTCGGCCTGGCGATCCTCCTGCTCCCCGCGCTCGCGACGGTGCTCGTCGTCGGCGGGCTTGGGGCCGGGGCGATCAAAATGGCTGCGGTCGTGAGCCGCGTCGTGCATAAGGAGCGGTCTTCGACGCTCTGAACGTTATCGAGCGGCGACCTCGGTCCCATTCCCGGTTCGCGCCTTTGAGTCGATCTCGGCGGCCAGCGCGCTGAGCAAGTCGTTGCACGCCTCGTCGGGGGGCTCGGAGGATTTGATCGTACGCTGAACCTGGACCTTGAACATCCCCGGGTTGTACCGGAAGAGTTTCCAACGCCCTCCCATGGAGGGATCCCAGGTTCCAGCGTTTCGGAACGAGTAGTAGACGTCATGGAAGACGTTCATTCCACCCTCGATGCGGCTGAACACTCCCGCACGGAAGGGAATGGGAGGGGCTGACTCGTTCGCGCCGGCGATCATCACAGTCCGAGGGACGGATACCGCCTTGCCCCCGGTGGCCGGGTAGCAGACCTCAGGCGTATGGCCCCAGACCAGCTCCGCGAGGCCGTAGAGCACCAGGACGGTGGCAGTCTCCCCCGTTCGCTGGTTTTCATAGTTGCGCACGATATGGTCGCTCGACCCGGCGATCCTTGCGATCTCGGGATCGAGAGTGGCTTCCGCCCCTTCGATCATCCGCCAATCCCCCAGAATCTTGGGGATGTCTTTCAGCGGAAACGGGGATTCCTTCTCCCGAGTCAGGATGGAGGCGAACTGGAATTCCCGCCAGTATCGTACCGCTCCAGAGACTCCGAGCAGCAAGCAGATCATCGCCAACCAGCGCACGTCGAGCTTCCAGGCGGAAGAACGACTGGCGGTCTGGGGACGTCGGACCACTGACTCGGAGTGGCTCGCGGCCGGTTGATCGACCAGGGCGTTTTCCATGAGCTCTCCTCGGTGCCTGGGAGGGGGCGGGCCAGTTGCGGGTGATGCCGTGGATGCGCTCCACCCATTATTATGACATCACGAAGACGACGCCTTCAAGACTGCGCCGACCCTGAAAACCACGAAAGTCTATATAAAAACCAAGTAGGTCCGGAATCGCCGTCCGTCCAGCGGCGGCCTGCTCGGCGCGAGGACCGCGCCGGCCGGCCTCGCCAGGATTGGACGCTCGTGATAACCTGGGAATCGCCGGTATACAGGAGGGGGGGCGGGAGGCCCGCCGCCCGGCTCGCTCGAGAAACAGGGACGAGGACGAGCATGACGGCGATCCTGGGGGTTTCCGCGTTCTACCACGACAGCGCCGCCGCTCTGGTGGTGGACGGCCGGATCGCCGCCGCCGCCCAGGAGGAGCGGTTCACGCGCATCAAGCACGACGCCGCGTTTCCCACGAGGGCCGTCGCGTATTGTCTCGAGGCCGCCGGCCTGAGTCCGGCCGACGTCGATTACGTCGTCTTCTACGACAAGCCGCTCACGAAGTTCGAACGGCTTCTCGAGACCTATCTGGCCTACGCACCCGCCGGCTTCAAGAGCTTCCGTTTGGCCATCCCGCTCTGGCTGAAGGACAAGCTTCACATGCGGCGGATGATCCGGGAGGCCCTGGGCCTCGGCTGTCGCGCCCGCTTGGTCTTCACCGACCACCACGAGAGCCACGCCGCCAGCGCCTTCTTTCCGAGCCCCTTCGACCGCGCCGCGATCCTCACCCTCGACGGCGTCGGCGAGTGGAGCACGACGACCGTGGGCGTCGGCGAGGGCTCGCGGATCGATCTGCTCGAGCACATCGCCTTTCCGCACTCGCTGGGCCTGCTGTACTCGGCGTTCACCTACTACTGCGGGTTCAAGGTCAACAGCGGCGAATACAAGCTGATGGGCCTGGCCCCTTATGGTCGGCCCATCTATAAGGATGCGATCCTCGATCGCCTGATGGACCTCAAGCCCGACGGCAGCTTTCGGCTGGACATGGATTACTTCCAGTACTGCCAGGGGCTGACCATGACCAACGCCCGGTTCGATGAGCTGTTCGGCGGCCCGCCGCGGTCGCCGGAGTCGAACCTCGAACAGCGGCACATGGACCTGGCGGCGAGCATCCAGTGGGTGACGGAGGAGGTCGTCCTCCGGATCGGCCGCGAGGCGCACCGGAAGACGGGGGCGAACAACCTCGTGATGGCGGGCGGCGTGGCCCTCAACTGCGTGGCCAACGGTCGGCTCCTCCGCGAAGGGCCTTTCGACGACATCTGGATCCAGCCCGCGGCCGGCGACGCCGGTGGGGCGCTCGGTGGGGCGCTCTTCGTCTGGCATCAACTACTGGAGAAGCCTCGTGAGCCCCACGGCCGCGACTCCCAGCAGGGGAGTTTCCTGGGCCCTCGGTTCACGAACGAGGAGATCGGCCGGTTCCTGGCGGGGCAGGGGGTGGACGCGGCTCCCTGTGAAACCGAGGCCGAGCTTTGCGAGCAGGTCGCCGGTCACCTCGCCGACGACAAGATCGTCGGCTGGTTTCACGGCCGGATGGAGTTCGGCCCGCGCTCGCTGGGCGCCCGCAGCATCATCGGCGATCCCCGATCGCCCGCCATGCAGGCGACGATGAACCTCAAGATCAAGTTCCGCGAGAGCTTCCGCCCCTTCGCACCGGCCGTCCTCCGCGAGCGCGCCTCCGACTGGTTCGAGATCGACCCGGAGCACGAGAGCCCCTACATGCTCCTCGTCGCCCCGGTGCGTGAGGATCGCCGCACGCCGATCGACGCCGAGGCTCTCAGGACGATGCAGGACGATCCCGACCTCCGACGGCGGGTCAACGTGGTCCGCTCCGAGGTGCCGGCGATTACGCACGTCGACTACAGCGCGCGGCTTCAGACCGTCGACGAGGAACGCAACCCTCAGTTCCACAGGCTCATCGAGGCTTTCGAGCGGCTCACCGGCTGCCCGATTCTGGTCAACACCAGCTTCAACGTTCGCGGCGAGCCCATCGTCTGCACGCCCGAGGACGCCTACCGCTGCTTCCTGGCCACCGACATGGACGTCCTCGTCCTGGAGGACTACGTGATCGTCAAGGACGACGCCGCGCGGAAGGCCGGCGCGAGCGTCCGCGAACGGTATCTCTCCCAGTTTCAGCTCGACTGACGAGACGAGGACGCCCGCATGCAGTGGTCCGACATCAAGTTCGACCCGACGCTGAAGACGCTCCGGCAGTTCGCCGCGATCGGTTTCGTCTTCTTCGGGGGGCTCGCCCTGCACCAGGGGCTTTACCGAGGCCGCACGACGGTCGCCATGGTCCTGGGCGGGGTCGCCCTGGTCATGGGCCTGCTGGGACTGGTCGCCCCGGCTCTGCTGAGGCCGATCTACGTCGCCTGGATGGTTCTAGCCTTCCCGATCGGCTGGACGGTCTCGCTGTTGACCCTGGCTGTCATGTATTACGGGCTGTTCACGCCGCTGGCCCTGCTGTTCCGGCTAATCGGCCGCGACCCGCTCGACCGTCGATTCGAGCCGGCCGCCGAAACGTACTGGACTCCCAAGACGACCCCCACGGATCCCCGCCGCTACTTCAAGCAGTTCTGAGGCCGACCATGTCCGAAGCCCCGCGCCGAACCGAATTTGAGAAGGCCGCCGCCGAAGGCGAGGGCGAAAGCCTCGTCGCCGAGTTCCTGGCCTTCCTTGGAGAGAACAAGAAGTGGTGGCTGATGCCGATCGTGGTCGTGATGCTCTTGCTGGGCGTCCTGATCTGGCTCTCCAGCACGGCCGCCGCCCCGTTCATCTACACTCTCTTCTGAGCCGATGCCCAGCGAACGCGAGAAGATGCTGGCCGGGGAGTTGTACGACCCGGCCGACCCCGAGCTGGTCGCGGCGCGCGAGCGAGCCCGCGACCTTTGCTGGGCCCTCAACGCCACGCGAGACGCCGACGCCGACGAGCGTCGGCGAATCCTCCGCGAGTTGTTCGGGGCCGGTGGGGATACCGTTGGGATGCAGCCGCCGTTCTTCTGCGACTACGGTTCGAACATCCGTATGGGAGAGCGGGTCTTCTTCAACTTCAACTGTGTCGTGCTGGACGTCGCCGAGGTCCGCATCGGCTCGTACACGATGTTCGGCCCCTCGGTCCAGATCTACACGGCGATGCACCCGATGGACGCCGCCGCTCGTCGCCTGCGCGAGTACGCTCGCCCGGTGTCGATCGGCGAGGACGTCTGGGTCGGCGGCGCGGCGGTGATCTGCCCGGGGGTGACGATCGGCTCGCGGTCGGTGATCGGCGCCGGCAGCGTCGTCACCCGCGACGTCCCCGAGGGCGTCTTCGCCGCGGGCAATCCCTGCCGCGTCATCCGGCCGATCGAGGGCTGATCAGTCCTCGACGGCTGCGGCCAGGTCGCGGAGCGTTTCCATCGTCCGCCAGTTCCGCATGGTCATCGGGACGCCGGCCGCTTTCTCCATCCCCTCGGCGAACTTCGAGCGGCCGAGGCCGTCGGGGGCGTGGAGATACACGACGTCGCCTCGGATCTCGAACGCCTCGCGTCCTTTGGCCTTGGCCAGCAGCGCCGCCATACGCTCCGCGTCCGGGGTGCCGAGGCAAATGCCGACGTGGACCGTTTTCGGGTCTTCCGCGGCGGGCTCCGAGTAAGGATTGCCCGCCACGATCTCGGACCACCGAGTCGCATCGACGAGCATGACCCGCGACGAGAACCCGAAATCGCGGGCGAACTCCACGGCGCAGGCCTTGGCGACCTCTTCGATCGGCCCGTCGGCCGCGAAGACGACGTTGCCGCTCTGGATGTAGGTCTTCACGCCGCGGTGTCCAAGCCGCTCGTGCATGGAGCGCAGGGACTCCATCTTCACGGCGTTATTGCCGCCGACGTTGATACCCCGATACAGCGCGACGAGGACGGTCCGAGAGTTCGGGCCGTCCTCGCCGGTGCGGCTGATCTGGGTCACTTCGCCTTGCCCTGGGCGGCGACCGCGGCGGCCTTCTTGGCGATCTCGTCCTGGTCGCCCAGGTAGTAGTTCTTGATCGGCTTGAGGTCGTCGGTCAGCTCATAAACGAGCGGGATGCCCGTCGGGATGTTGAGGCCGACGATGTCGTCGTCGGAGATCCCGTCGAGGTACTTCACCAGCGCCCGGAGGCTGTTGCCGTGGGCGGCGATGATGACCCGCTTCCCGGACTTGATGGCCGGGGCGATCGTCTCGTTCCAGTAGGGGAGGACCCGTGCGACCGTGTCCTTGAGGCACTCGGTCTTGGGGAGCTCAGCCTTGGTCAGTCCGGCGTAACGGGGGTCGGTGCCGGGATAGCGGGGGTCGGACTCCTCCAGGGCCGGCGGAGGCGTGTCGTAGCTGCGGCGCCATACGAGGACCTGCTCATCGCCGTACTTGGCGGCCGTCTGGGCCTTGTTCAGCCCCTGGAGCGCCCCGTAGTGCCGCTCGTTGAGCCGCCACGTCTTGAAGACCGGGAGCCACATCTGGTCCAGCTCGTCGAGCGTGTACCAGAGGGTGCGGATCGCCCGCTTGAGGACCGACGTGTAGGCCACGTCGAACGCGAACCCCTCCGCCTTGAGCACCTCGCCGGCCTTCTTGGCCTCGACCTTCCCCTGATCCGACAGGTCGACGTCGTACCAGCCGGTGAACAGGTTCTCTTTGTTCCAGATGCTTTCGCCGTGGCGCAACAGGACGATCTTGGGCATCGCTTCTCCTCAATTGGGACAATCGGCGGCGGAGGCCGCTCACCGCCCTATTGTCCCCGTCACCCGGACCCTGGTCAACGCGACCGCCCGTCGCATCGGATTGAGGCTCACCCTCGACGGATATCAACTCCCCTTCGATGGCTTCGCTTTGGGTTCGATCGGCTTGAGCAGCCTCCCGGAATCAGGTCGCAATGACTTGTAAGCAAACGTGTTGCGCTGTTGGGTCAGTCGCTTCGTTCGGCGAGAAACCGGAGGACTCGCTCCCGCCTCATCCTGAGAAAACCTCCGGTCGGGCGGCTCTTCCAGGCAAGCCTGTGGAGACGGCCGCGGAGCCGCCTGCGCCTGGGCTCGGCGATTCTCACAATCCAACCGAGATGTCAAAGATCCCGCACGCAGCGGTTCTCTCTATGGGGGAATGTACTCTCCAAACCTCATCGACAGCTGGAGTCCCGGCGTAATCAATACGATCGATCCAGACTTTCATTCAGCAACATAATTTCGATTATCGGACCCACTGGTAGCTTGGGATGTCGACCTAGATTAAGACCACCTTCGGACTGCCCATCCAGCAGTCCGCGTTCTGGTTGTCGCTCCAGAAGGCTGTCGGCGTTTGTAGGAGATAATGGGCGTTCTGCCCGGTAATCGGCACGAGGGCAAGGGGAAGATAAAGGGGTTTATCCTGCACAAAGCCTCCCGGCAATCTGCTCGGCCTGCTGACGTCCGCGTGGCGTCCTTGGGAGAGCTTCGCTTGAGCCCCCCCGCTCATCTATCCAAGTTCTGCTCGATGAGATGAAATGGCCCCATGAGCACTTCACCCAACACCGTCCCCTCTCGGAACGAAAGTCTCGCCTCGCCGGCCGAACGCGGCATGAAGGCCGCTTTGACGGGCCTCGGGGTCAACGCCGCGATGGTCACAGTCAAACTCCTGGCCGGAATCCTCGGCCACTCGTACGCCCTTGTGGCTGACGCCGTGGAATCGTCGACCGACATCTTTTCCTCGCTCATCGTTTGGGCTGGTCTGCGGGTCACCACGCGACCCGCAGACGAGGATTACCCCTACGGATATGGGAAGGCTGAGACACTCGCCGCCGCCATCGTTTCGCTCATGCTTCTCGGTGCAGCCCTCGGCATCGCCGTCGCCGCCGTTAGGGAGATACGGACGCCGCACCACATGCCCGCCCCGTTCACGCTCGCCGTCATTGCCGTCGTCGTCGTGGTGAAAGAGGTGCTTTCGCGAAGAGTGCTGCGGGTCGGCGAGGAGACCGGAAGCACGGCGGTCAAGGCCGACGCCTGGCATCACCGCAGCGACGCCCTGACCTCAGCCGCTGCGTTCATCGGAATCTCCGTCGCCCTCTGGGGTGGTCCAGGCTGGGAGTCGGCCGACGATTGGGCGGCCCTGGTCGCCTCCGGCATCATCGCCATCAACGGCTTCCTGCTGCTTCGTCCCGCTATCCGCGACCTTATGGACCGGATGCCTGAGGATTTCCCCACGGAGCGAATCGCGGAAGCGGCCCGAGGCGTCGAAGGGGTCCGGTCCATCGAGAAACTACGAGTCCGAAGGCTCGGCACCGAATTCTTCGTCGACCTCCACGTCCAGGCGGACCGCATGATTCCCCTCTGGGAGGCTCATGTGATGAGCGGCAAGGTCAAAGGAGCCATCCGCTCGGCCGTCCCCAACGTGGCCGGAGTCCTCGTGCATATGGAACCGTTCGATTGACCGTAGGAGGTCGAAGTGACTCGTTACCGAATCTCGCTCGGCTGGCTCATGCTCGCTATCGCCCTAATCGGGTTTCATCTCGCGGTCGTCTGTTCCTCTTCTCCGCCTCTTGGTCTGGGCAACCTAGAAGTCGGCCTGTTGCCGAGCGTCACCGTTCTGGCCATCTCACTTATGTCTGTGTCGACGAACGGGCGACGCGGGGAACAAGGCCGGACCTTCGTCAGGGGCTTCGCGGCGTCTCTTGCGGTCACGGTCTGCATCTATCTTGTCTGCTGCCTGACGACCCCTGAACTCGTGAGGCGGTCCGTCGTGTACTACATCAACGAGATTGAGCCGAGCCTTTATGACGCCGACCTGGGCGAGGTCTATCGGTTGAGCCTGGAAGTCCAAGGATTGGTCCTCGGTTCGCCGCAACTGCTCGTTGCACTGGCCGGGGGGACGGTGGCGATGGGCATCGCGAGAGCGAGACGGAATGCGGCCGTTGCGACGGACCGGCGACTGGCCCCACGGTGAAATGGGCCGACCGAATAAGGCCACTTATCAGACGATTCCTCTGACGTCACCGATCGTTCAAATCCGCCGAGCCAGGTCGCCTTTCAGTCTGAGGACGGCGACTTCCTTCGCCTTCGCTTCGACCTCCACCGTTACGTCGAGGCTTCGCCAGCAGTCGGGGAAGTCGGTCGTGTCGATGAAGTCGTGGTGGCGTTCGGGGCGGGCTCCGGTCCAGCCGTCGATGGGGCTGGAGATGTGCAGGAGCGGCTCGCGGTTCCAGGTGGCGAGGGCGGCCGTCGTGGCCTCCTCGACGGACAGGCCGTCGGGGCGGCAACGGTGGTGGTGGACGTCGTAGACGAGCGGCACTCCGGTTGAGCGACAGACGGGCAGCAGGTCGGCCGGGGTGAAGACGCGGTCGTCGTTCTCGACGGTCAGGCGCTCGCGGGCTCGGGGAGATAGGCGGTCCAGGGCCCTGGCGAAATCAGCCAGCGCAGTCGGCTTGTCGCCGAACGCCCCGCCGCCGTGGACGTTGATCACGTCGGCCCCAATCCATTCGGCGACCTCGGCCTGATACTCAAGCTCGCGCAGCGAGGAGTCCACCACGTCCGCTCGCTTCGAGTTCAGGACGACGAACTGATCGGGATGGAAGCACGTCCGCAGGCCGTGGGCGCGGACGAAGTCGCCGCACTCCTTGAACCGGGCGACGACCTGGTCGGAGTTCGGCAGGTCTTCCACGTTGTAACCCAGCAGCGGGTGCGTCTTCAGCGGCAGGATCTGGCTGTTGACCCGGAAGCAGCCGATCCCATTCGCCGCGCAATACGTCAAGGCCGAGCGCAAAGACCCGGCGTTCGCCAGGCCGATCGCGGAGAGCTTCGCCAGGCCGGCCGCGCGGTCCAGCTTGCCGAGCGAGGCGGCCGTGGTCGTGGAGAACTTGATGGGCTCGTTGAGAAAGACGCAGCAGAGGCCGAACCGGATCACGAGGACCGTCCTTCGTCGAGAGCGCGGTCGAGGTTGAACGCGGCGCTGATCAGCGACAGGTGGGTCAGCGCCTGGGGATAGTTGCCCAGGGCCTCGCCGGTCGCACCGGTCTCCTCGCCATAGAGGCCGAGATGATTGGCGTATCCGAGCATATGTTCGAACATCAGGCGGGCGTCTCGCAGGTACTTGGGATCGGCCTTCCCGGCCCGGGTCAGGGCCTCGACCATCCAGAACGAGCACATATTGAAGGCGCCCTCTCGGCCGTCGAGCCCGTCGGGGCTCAACTCGGGGTCATAGCGGTAGACCAGGCTGTCGGATGACAGCCCCCCCTGCGCCAGCGGGCGGCGAATCGCCTCGACGGTCTTCAACAGCCGCGGGTCGGTCGGCGACAGGAAGAAGACCAACGGCATGATGAGGACCGAGGCGTCGAGCGCTTCGGCGCCGTACGCCTGGACGAACGAGCCCTGTTGATTGCTCCAGCCGTTCTTCATCACGTCCAGGTAGACCTCGTCGCGAGCCTTGATCCAGCGTTCGCGATCGGCGGGGAACGACCGCTTGTCAGCCAGTCGGATCGCCCGGTCGATGGCCACCCAGCACATGAGCTTGGAATAGACGTAATGCCGGCGGCCGCTGCGAGCCTCCCAGATTCCCTCGTCCTCGCGCTTCCAGTTGTCGCAGACGAAGTTCACGATCCGTTCAAGCTGGACCCACAGGTCGTAAGAGATCGGCGCGCCATGCTTGTTGTAGAGGTAGACGGCGTCCAGCAACTCGCCGTACAGATCGAGCTGAAGCTGGCCGGCGGCGCCGTTGCCGATTCGGACGGGCTTCGAGCCGCAGTAGCCGTCCAGGTGGCTCAATTCCTCTTCTGGCAAGTCGTGTCGACCGTCGATGCCGTAGACGACCTGGAACGGGGCGTCGCCGCAGTCCTCATGGCAGCGAGCCTCGATCCAGTTCATAAACCGACCGGCTTCCTCCGTGAAGCCGATCCGCATTAAGCCGTAGAGCGTGAAGGCGGCGTCGCGGATCCAGGTGAATCGATAATCCCAGTTCCGCTCACCGCCGATCTTTTCGGGAAGGCTGCACGTCGGCGCGGCGACGATCGCGCCGGTGGGTTCATAGGTCAGCAACTTCAGGGCCAGCGCGGAGCGCTCGACCATCTCGCGCCATCGCCCCTTGTAGGTGCAGTGCGACAGCCACGTCTGCCAGTAGGCGATCGTGGCGCGCATGAGCTCCTCCGCCTCGTCATGACCGAAGGGGCCGTCGGAAGGTCGGCGAAGGGCGAAGGCGACCGTCTCGCCCGGCTTGAGAGTGAACACCGCGGCGACGCCGTCGTCCTCGGGCGTCAGATCGATCGAGCCGACGAGTTCCAACTCCAGGCTGGGACCTTCGAACACGGCCCTGGCGCCGTCGATCCTCGTCTGGTGACGCGTGCGGGCGTAGTCGAACGCCGGCCGACAATGGAGGCGGAATGGGGCCGAGCCTCGGATGACGTGGACCTTTCGCACGAGGAACGGCGCACCGGGGACGTTGTGCAGGCCGACCGGCATGAAGTCGGTGATCTCGGCCACGCCTTTTTCGGAGAGGAAGCGCGTCACCAGGACGTTCGTGTCGGGCCAGTAGAGCTGCTTCCGGGTTGCATGCGGGCAGCTCGGGGCGATCCGGAACGATCCGCCCTTGTGCTCGTCGAGAATCGCGCCGAAGAGGCTCGGCGAGTCGAACCGTGGGTAACATAGCCAGTCGATCGACCCGTCCTGACCCACCAGGGCGGCCGTATGCAGGTCGCCGATCAGCCCGTATTCCTCAATTGGTCGATAGCCCATCGCGGCCCTGCCCTCCCCGGCGACGCGGAAGCGGAACGTCCGAGGAGGATGTCCGCAAACCGGGCGCCGGGGATCAAACTCAGCGTGAAGCCGCCGTCAGGCTGAGGATCGTCAGGTCGAGCGGTTTCCCCTTCGAGCCCGGTCCGAACGTCAGGACGACTTCCTTGACCTGGGCCAGGCCGGGGGTGGCGGGGAGTTGGAATTTGACCTCGGCCTCGCTGGTTCCAGTCCGGGCCAGTTCGGCGGTGATCTCCGTGGGGATCATCCCGGAATGAGTGTTGGTCGCCGTCTTGGCCGGCTTGAGCGCGATCTTGACGACGCTCGCCTCCGACTTCAGTTGATACCGCAGCCGAAGCTCGACGCCCGAGAGGTCGAAACCCTCATCGCTCTTGGCGACGACGGCGACGCCCGGATCGGCGATTCCCATGCTGCGAACGAAGAACCCTGCGCCGTCGCGGCCGGATTCGATCGGGTGGTCCTTGGAGTCCCAGGCGAAGGCCGAGGAGGAATCGTCGTGGAGCAGGCCGGCGGTAACCCCAGGGTGGAATAGATCGTCGAGCGCCGCGCCGAGACTCTTGGAGGCCAGGTACGACTTCATATGCTCCGACGCCGTTCCCAGAAGGCCCAGAATCAGCGAGAACGTATGGGCCGAGGTCTGGAACCGAATCGGCTCCTTGGTCGTCGTGCGATAGCCTTCCCAGGGGCCGTGCTCGGTTAGGAGTTCGTCGATCGTCGTCCAGTTGGCGGCCAGGAACGACTCGACGGCCGCGGGCGAGACGGAGTAGGCCGGGCCGATCGTGTAGAGCGAGGGGGCGTCGGTGATCCGAGGATCGGGCGAGACGGTCACGTCGGGGATGCCGATCGATCCGGTGTACTGCAATCCTCGGCCGCTGTACGACTCAGAGAGGAAGCCGGGGAGCTTGTTGCGGGTCGAGTAGTCGATCTCGACGGCGACGAAGTCCTCCAGCAGGCGCCGCCAACTCGGACGGTCGAGCTCGGTCATCGCCAGTTCGAAGCCCAGGCCCTGGAAGGCTGAGCCCTCCCACGGCGCCAGGACGTTCAGCGTCTTGCCGTCGACCGTCTGATAGGGCCGAAGCTTGAAGCCCAGGTTCTTGATCGCGTCGGTCGGCAGCCCGTAACGCAGGACGATGAACGTGGCCGGGCCGCGGAACTCGTTGACGAGGTAGTCGACGTGGCCGTCGACCCACTTCCCTTCCAGGTCGTTCCAGCCGAAGAGGCGGTTGTGGGTGGCGTCGCGGCCGAAGTAGAACTGGCCGGCGGCCGGGTCGTAGAGACGGGCGTAGCCGTCGCGCTGAAGTTCGAGGAACTGCTCCATCTTCTGGCGAAGCTCGACGACCTCGGGCATGTCGCGGACGTCGGCCCGCGAGAGGGCCCCGATGCAGCGGGCGACCGATGACGAGA
Source organism: Paludisphaera rhizosphaerae (assembly GCF_011065895.1). Classification (NCBI taxonomy): domain Bacteria; kingdom Pseudomonadati; phylum Planctomycetota; class Planctomycetia; order Isosphaerales; family Isosphaeraceae; genus Paludisphaera; species Paludisphaera rhizosphaerae. The sequence goes on from NZ_JAALCR010000026.1 coordinate 38,818, forward strand.
GGTTGGCGTTGTCGACGAACACGGTCATCACGACTCGGTCGTCGAGCACGTCCATGATCTTCTGCTTCGTCTCATTGTCGCGGAACGGCTGCAATTCGCCGTCGAAGTGCGACCAGCCGTAGGTCTGCGTGCGGTTGACGGAGGCCTCCTGGCCGTCCTTGCGAGGGGTGATCCACCCCTTGGCGGCGAGCGCCTTCCAGGCCGCTTCGGCCTTCTCGGCCCCGAGGGCCGCGGCGAGCTTGCTCTTCTCCACTTCCCCGGTCAACGGTCCCAAACGCTTGCCGGTGGCCAGGTCGAGGAAGTTCCCCAGCAATCCGTCGGCGCTCAGGCGAGGATCGGCCTGGTCCTTCAACAGACTTCGGGTCTGCTGGTGGAGTTTCGCCAACGCGTCCTGACGCGAGAGGAAAGGAGCATCGCAGAGCCCGGCGGCGACGTTCGCGAGGATCTCCATCCCCTGCCCGATCGCCGTCAACTGTGTGAACGACCGCAGGAAAAGACCCTTCGGCGGATCCTGATTCCAGCCCTCGAAGGGATAGCCCGATTCCGGGTCGAAGATGCGGTTGTCCGGGCCCAGATACTGGAGCGCGTTCGCCAGCAAGGCGCGGGCGTGGGGGTGCTCGGCCGGGACGGTGGGGAACCGGAACCCGGGGGAGACCTCCGGAGGCGGCGGGGCGGCCGAGGCCGCGCCGGCCAGGGCCAGCGACAGGCCGACGAGCGCGCGTTGGGGCGTCTTGAGGAGGGCGCCCAGCCAGTTCGCACGGATGATCATCGTTCGATCCTCGAAGCGGCCGGCCGGTCCTCGGGAGCGCCGGGGCCGGTCGCGGCGAACGGGCTGCAGGAGACGTCACGCACGACGTGGACGGTTCCCAACTCCTCGGCGGCCTCGACGTCCGTCGGCTCGAAGGCGGTCCCGGCTGCGAGTCGCAGGCCGAGGACCGACTCCATCGCCTGGCGGAACATCCAGCCCGCCGCGCCGGTGTAGCCATTCCAGATCATACGGCCCGGATCGAACGTCGTCACCATGTCGGCCGCCTGCTTGTTGGGCTGGCCCCCGTAGATCTCGATCGTGGTCGGGTCTGAATGGAAGACGGCGGCGATCTTCTTCCAGAGGCGGAAGGCCGTTTCGGTATAAGCCTTCGCCGCCTCGATGTCGCCGCGTTTCGCGGCCTGCTCGGCCAGCACGCGAGCCGCGCCGACGAGCCACTGGACGCCGTGGCTGTACATGCCGTTCTCGCGAACCCCCTCGGGATACCAACTGCTGCGGCCGAGGTAGGGTTTCGTATCCTCGCGCAGAGGGGGATACCCCAGGAGGATCGTGTCTTGCTGTTCCAGGACCTCCAGGGCGGTTTCGAAGACGATCCGGCCTCGGTCGGGGTCGATCCCCGACATCACGGCCCAGGCGGCGGTGAGGGCGTCGATCTCCCAGACGCCGCTCCCCTTCACGCCGATCTCCGTGCCGTCGTCGTGGATCGCCCGCAAGTAGCGGTCGCCTCGCCAGGTCTTCTGGATCGCCTCGTTCAGGGCGGCGAGTCGACGGGCATAGGATTCGGCTCGCGCCTTGCCGTCGCGGGCCTCGATCGCCGGGATGAACCGCTGGAGGATGTACGACAGGAAGAAGCCCAGCCAGACGCTCTCCCCCCTGCCCTCGCTGCCGATCTCATCCAGGCCGTCGTTCCAGTCGCCCGTGCCGATCAGAGGGATCCCGTGCGCCCCCATCCGTTTGTCGAGGACGAGGTTGATCGCGCGGAGGCAGTGGCGATAGACCGTGTCTGACCGCGTCGATCGGATCGGGTCGAAGCCCATCCCGTGCTTGCCCCTCGGCAGGGGCTCGAAGGGCTGCTCCGATTCCAGATAGGGCGTCCGCTCGTCGAGGAGCGAGGCGTCTCCAGTGGCGTCGAGATAATCGGCAACGGCCCAGGCCAGCCAGAGGAGGTTGTCGGAGGCGTGCGACCTCCCCACAAAGCCCGTGCGGCCATCCTGGAGCCGGTGGAACCAGTGGACGACGTCCCCTTCGAGGAACTGCTGAGAGGCGTGCAGAATGATCTGCCGCCGCGCGATTTCCGGGTCGACCCAGATCAGGTTGACCGAATCCTGCAACTGGTCGCGGAACCCATACGCGCCGCTGGCCTGGTAGAACCCCCGCCGCGACCAGATCCGCTCGGCGAGCGCCTGGTATTTCAGCCAGTCGAGGTAGGCGTCGAACTCCTGCGAATCCGAGTCGACCTGGACGGTCGCCGCGAGATTCAACCACCAGCGGCGGGTAGCCTCCAGGCCTTCTTCGACGTCGGCCACGTCCTGATACTTCCGGATGACGGCCTCGGCCGAGGCCCGATCGTCGGCCTGGCCCAGCACGACGACGACCGTGTACGAGCCCCGCGCCGGGACCTCGATCGTCGTCAGCAGGCCGGCGATGGGCCGGTCGTCGTCGATGTTCGTGTTCGGATCGCCCTGTTCGACGAGGAACGGACGACTCAGGCCGAGCCTTCCCTGACGGCCGAAGAACCGGCCACGGCGGGTCTCGAACCGCTCAACGTCTTCCGAGACGGCGACGAACGCCGGGCCGGTCCGGAACGTGTTGCGGGGGTTTTCGAAGAAGACGGCGTTGAGCGTCTTATCGATCCGTACCGCGAGCGTGCCGGCGAATTCGGGCTGGCCAGCCAGAACCATCTGGAAGTACGGGGCCACGCGCAGCCGTCGCGGCGAGTCGGCGTTGTTCTTCACCATCAGGAGATAGACGCCGACTGGATCGTCGGGCGGGACGAAGGTGGTCAGCTCGGTTTCGAGAGTCCCCTTGCTCATCCGAAAGACGGCCGTACCGTCGACGCCGAACTCGGATTCCGTCGCCGCCTCGGGATCGTTCAGCGGGTGGTACGTCGGCGAGAACCATTCGCCGGTCGCCGGGTCGTGGAGGTAGAACGCCTCCGACGGAACTTCCTTCGTCACGATGTCCGACCAGTCGGGCGTCAGTCGGTTCTGCTGGGCGTTGACGCTCGCCGACGTGTGCAATCCCCGATTCGTCACGACCATGATGTGGCCCAGTCCGTTCGACATCGTGTGGTCGAACGGTCGAGGCGTGAAGGGCGTGCGGACGAGGAGCTTCGAGCCGTCCTCGACGAATTCGCAGTAGGGCGACGGCGTTCCCTCGGGGATCTCGCCGTGACCGATCCGGTGCCGTTCTTTTCGCGTTCGAGCCGGGGGCCCCGAATTCGCGCCGGGGATCTCGAGATGCTTGGCGATCAGATCGGCCGTCTGGGCCTTGTCGGTCGCCAGGCCGATCAAAAAACGGACCGAGACTTCCCCCCTCGGAGGCACGATCACATCCACGAGGAGGCTTCCGATGGGATCGAGCGTCGGATGCGCCGCTTCGTCTCGCGCGGGCGTGAAGTCGAGCGTCTCCAACGCCCGAGGCTGGTCCAGGGATCGAGCCCGGCCGATGAAGTCCATCCGAGACGTCAGGAACCCTTCGGGCTTGCGGTCGGTCGCCAGGAAGCCCATCGCCTTGGCGTGCTTGTCCCAGGCGAGGATCGCATGGAGCGCGTCGACGTACTCCAGCTCGGCGAACAGGCGGTTGTACTGCGTGTGGTTTCGATCGGCGTCGGCGCGGTTCAGAACCCACTCGATGTAGGGAACGAGTTTGACGGTGCGCAAGGAGTCGGTGGGGTTGCCGACGGTCAGCGTCCACAGTTCGACGGGGTCGCCGTCTTCCGGGAGGCTGACCTTCATCATCGTCCCCAGGTGAGAGGCCTCATGCCCCTTGCCGTGGTCCAGGGAGTCTCCGTGTCGCCGCCAGTCGGAGAGGTAGCTCCCGGCGAGGATCGAAGACGACTCGCCCCCCTCCACCAGGAAGAACTCGCGGCCGGCCGGGTCGAGCAGATCGTACGAACGACGGCTCACGTCCTGATCTTTCAGCGGAGACCGCCCGATGACCGCGCCGTCCTCCCGGACTGTCAACTCGTAAGAGGCGTTGTGGAGCGAGAGCGTCGTCGGCGCCTTCACTCCCAACAGGCGGCGGACCAATCGGACGATCATGCAGACAGCAGCGCAGGCGAGGGCCGCCAGCGCCAGCAGCTTGAATTGTTCGCCGATCGGCCGCGCGGCGAGATCGCCCCAGAAGCTCCCCTCCTGGCTGATGATGGCCTGGGATGCGGTCCAGGCGTGGTCCCAGTCCGCGCCTCGAGGGATGTAGAACGGCAGGAGCAACGGCGCCCAGGTGGCGAATCGCTTGACGGCTTCCGGGATGCAGCGAGCCGTCGACGACGGCGCCAGGAAGCGGGCCAGCTTGCGCTCCCCGGCGTCGACGCCCAGGAAGCTCAGGTTGACGAGCGTCGCCACCCGAAGGCCCATGTGGTCCATCCAGATCAGGACCCGGACCGCGTCGTAGGCCAGAAGGTAAATGAACATCTGCAACGACCAGGCACGGAACGCCTCGGGCGTCTTCGTTAGCGACTCGAACGTCGCGACGACGGTCCGCAACGCGCCGTCCTGGTTGTACCAGGTCGGGTCGCCCATCGGTCGGAGGAACGAGTTGATGATCGGCGACATCCAGAGGCCCCACCGCGCCACCTGGATCGAATTTTCGCCCAGTTGCCGCAGCCCGGCCGCCGAGAACATCGCCCGGATCGGGGCGGTTTGCTTCTCGAAGCCGGCCGCCATGAAGGTCCGATTGAGCGCGAACAGCCAGGCGGCCGTCGACCAGGTCAGCACCCCGGCGAGCGCCTCGGCGAAGAGGAGGTCGGCCCCCCCCTGCACGGTTCCCAGCCTCATGAACCCCCATTTGCTTACGAGCGGATAGATCCCGAAATCCTCGGCCGGTCGTCCCACCGACGTGTACTTGAGGAACTTCGCGATCACGACCCCGACCTGGGTCGCATCAAGGTAAAACCCAATCGCCGCGCCGATGAGGCCGCCCAGCAAGACCCGCACGCCGTAGAACCGCAGGGCCTGCAAACCGCCCCGGCTCAGAGCCCCGCGGATCGAGTCGCGAACGGCGTCAACCCCCGCGTAAGCCGCGGCTCCAATGAGGAAGCCCAGGGCCGCGCGGTGCGACATCTCTCGGTCCTGCCAGGAACCCAGGAAGCCGAAGGCCAACCCAAAGCCGATGATCGCGCCCCGAGCCGTCAGCCAGGGGTCGCGATAGCTCCGCGCGAGTCGCTCGAAGAACGGCGGACTGCCGTCGAACGACTCGAAGATCGTCTTCACGAACGGGAAGGCGATCGCCCCCAGCAGAGCCGACCACGGCAGCGGATGCGCGTCGAACAGGCCGCGGAATCCAGGACGCGCGACGAGCGTTGCGACGACGTACAGCAAGGTCATGAAGATCCCGCTGTAGATCATCCCCTTCTTCATCCCCTGCCACGGATGCGACCGCATCGAGGTCCCCGTCGGAGGCCGTCCGTTCACGGCGTCGATCGCCAGGCCCGTGCAGAGGTAGGCCTCGGCCCACAGGCCGGCCTGCGAGAAGATCGTCGCCAGCACGACGATCGGCAGGCGGAGGTCGGGCATCAGGCCGGCGAGGTTCGCCCCCGATCCCAGCGAGGCGATCCACGGTCCCGCCGCGACCGCGGCCGCCGCCGCCAGCATTGCCAGGAATCCGGCCGCCGATCGCGAAGCCTTCCCCGAGACCCATCCCAGGCCCTCGGCCAGCAGCACGTTGAACAGGAAGACGACCCCCGCACGCATCAGGTAGGCGGCGATCGCCGAGCTTCCCGCAAGGCCGTCGAGCAGCCCGCTCGGTTCCAGCAGCGTGAGCCCGCCGGCGACGAATGGCGTTCCCGCGATGAGAGCCGCTCCGGCCGCTCCCAGCCCCTTCCCCGTCGTCGACAGACGCACGACGTGGGCCAGGACGTACACCGCCAGCGTCACCGCCGCGCCCGTCTGACTCAGCCAGAGAATCTGCCGCCATTCCCCGGGCGGTTGGATCAGCGTCATGGGACTGGACGCCAACGCCAGCAGACCGGCGACAGCCGCGTGCCGCGCGGCCTCCCACGGGCTGGGCGTCCTGCCCGACAGCACGAGCGACCACCAGGCCCCGACCGCCGCTCCCCCTAGCGCGATCCAGGCCGCTCGCCAGCCGGCCGCCAGAGCGTCCAACTCGCCGATCCCATAAACCGCGGCGATCAAAGCAGCCGTCGCCGCCCAGCCCGCGCCCAGGGCGAGATCTCGCGCCACGGCCTTCGCGCCCGTCGTCCAGGTTTGACGGCCCTGGGCGTGCGTTCCCAGCCAGGGCCGCAGCGCCAGAGCGATCATCGCGGCCGCCAGAGCCGCCAGCGCGACGGAGCCAAGCCTGGCGAATGGATTGAAGCTGAGTTCGCGTAACTGGCTCATGGGCTGAAACCGAACGTCGAAGCTGATCTTGCCGACGACGGGGTCTGGCGAGCCGGGGCGGCGTTTCACGGCCAGAACGACTTCTTGGAGATTTCCGACGGTGCGGGAATCGAAAAGATGTTCGGCGGTCGTCCATCCCGGCCGAAGCGTGATGGGCAGACGCTGAACTCCGGCGGAACCCTTGATTTCCAAAGTCGTTTCGACTTCGGCGATTTCTTCGGAAGTGCTGGGTTCGACGAGGATTTCGACGATTGAGGAACGTTCATCGACGGGGGTTTCGCGAAATTCTTTCGCAAAGACACCTACAGTCGCGTCGGAATGGACCGTATACTCCAGACGCGACACGTTTCCGCCGGCGGCCGGCTCGAACGTCCGAGTCACGGTCCCCTGCGCGAGCCCCACGTTGAACGTACCTTGTTGACCAGCATTCCCGAGGGACGTCGTCCCGGGGATTTCGACGTCGGCGAAGCCGGCGGTCGAGACGCCGAGGATGACGACGGCCCACTGAGTCGCCGCCGCGAACGCCACGCGCCGGGGGCGGCCGGGCCGGATCCTTCCTCGCTCGCACATATTCCTACTCCCTTCCGGAACGACTCCGGGTCCTCGCGCCGCATCGCGGCGCCCGCGTCCCGGACGGCGCCCGGAAGCGTACCGCGACGCCGCGGCTTAAAACAAGCGGGCGCCCCCTAAGGCAGGCTCGCGTCGGCCGGTTGCGACAATCCGGCCCATCGTATAGCTTTTGGTGACTTCCATTCGATTTCCTTGACCCACAGGACGAGACGAGCGATGCCCCAGGTCTTCCCCCCGAGTGCCAACACGCTCTCGCGCGTGGTCCTGTTCGGCCTCGCGGCCGGGCCGGCGGCGGTGCTGGGGACCATGATGCTGCTGGTCCGGTCCCCATTGCAGACGCAGGTCGGCGTGGTCCGCGAGCAGCCCGTCCAGTTCTCGCACGAACACCACGTCACCGGTCTGGGGATCGACTGCCGCTTCTGCCACGCCTCGGTCGAGACGTCGGCCGCCGCCGGCATGCCGCCGACCCACACCTGTATGACGTGCCACTCCCAGATTTGGTCCGGCAGCCCAATGCTTGAGCCGGTGCGGGCCAGTCTGAAGGAGCAGAAGCCGATTCAGTGGAACCGGGTCCACGACCTGCCCGACTTCGTGTACTTCAACCACGGCGTCCACGTCCAGAAGGGCGTCGGCTGCGTCGAGTGCCACGGCCGCGTCGACAAGATGCCCCTGGCCTGGCGTGAGAAGCCGCTGACGATGCAGTGGTGCCTGGACTGTCACCGCAATCCAGAGCCCCATCTTCGTCCCAAGGAGGCCGTCTTCGCCATGGACTGGACGCCCCCCGAGGGGAGCGGGCTCGAAGCGGCTGAGACGAAACCGATGAACCATGTGGAGGTCGGTCAGTTGACGAACTGCTCGATTTGTCACCGATGATGAAGCCACCAATCGACGACGTCGAGAAGCCGCTGACCCTCGCCGAGCTGATGGGGGCCGCCGACGCCGACCCCGAGCCCACCGGCCCCCGATTCTGGCGCAGCCTCTCCGAACTGGCCGACGACGGCTCGTTCGCCGAGCAGGCCCGCAGCGCCGCCGCCCGAGCGCAGGCCGCCATTTACGGCCTCGACGAGGCCAGCCGCCGCAAGTTCCTGACGCTCATGGGGGCCTCGTTCGCCCTCTCCGGCGTCGTCGGCTGCGGCGTCCAGCCGGTTGAGAAGATCGTCCCCTACGTCGAACAGCCCGAGCTGATCGTCCCGGGACGGCCGCTCTTCTTCGCCACCGCCTCGCCGGCGGGCGGAGACGGCCTCGGCCTGCTGGTCGAAAGCCACATGGGCCGGCCGACCAAGATCGAAGGGAACCCCAGCCACCCGGCGAGCCAGGGGGCGACCGACATCTTCGCCCAGGCGGAGATCCTCACCCTCTACGATCCCGACCGCTCGCAGGTCCTCGTCCATGACGGCCGCGTCGACACCTGGGACCACTTCCTGAGGTTCGCCGTCGATCTCCGCACCCGCAAGCTGGAATCCAAGGGCCGAGGCCTGCGGATCCTGACTCGCTCGGTCTCCTCGCCGACGATGCTCGACCAGCTCCGGCGGCTCAAAGAGGCCATGCCCGAGGCCAAGTGGCACACCTACGAGGCCGTCTCTCGCGACGCCGCCCACAAGGGCGCCGAGCTGGCTCTGGGAGCTTCCCACGAGCTTCGGCCGCATCTTGATAAGGCTGACGTCGTCGTCGCCCTCGACGCCGACTTCCTTAGCTGGGGGCCAGCCTCCGTCCGCCTCTCGCGAGCCTTCGCCGATCGCCGCGACCCCGACCTCACCGGCGGGACGATGCTCCGGCTCTACGCCTTCGAGCCGACCCCGACCGTCACCGGCGCGGCCGCCGACCACCGGACGCCCGTCGCCGCGGCCGACGTCCTGCTCGTCGCCGCCGCTCTGGCCAAGGCCCTCAAGGTCGAAGGGGCTCCCGCCCTGGCGACCGATCGGATCAGCGCCCACTCGGACGCGATCACCGCTCTGGCCGCCGAGCTTGAAGCCCACAAGGGGAAGGCGATTGTCCTCGTCGGCGACTCGCAGCCGGCCGAGGTTCACGCCCTCGCCCTGGCGATCAACTCCGCCCTGGGCGCGATCGGGACCACGCTCACGTTCGGCCCGGCCGTCGAACAGGGGGCCTCGCTCGTCGAGCTGGTCCGCGACATCGACGCCGGCAACGTCGACACCCTGCTGGTTCTGGGGGGCAACCCGGTCTACGAGGCCCCGGCCGACCTCAAGGTCGCCGAAGCGCTCAAGAACGAGAAGCTCACGACCCTGGTCCACATGGGCCTGTACAACGACGAGACCGGCGCGATCAGCCACTGGCATCTGCCGGAAGCTCACTTCCTCGAATCGTGGGGCGACGTCCGCTCGTCCGACGGCACCATCGCCCCGATCCAGCCGCTGATCGAGCCGCTGTATCAGGGTCATTCGCCGATCGAGGTCCTGTCGGCCCTGCTCGGCGAGGTCGGCGTCCCCTCCCGCGAGGTCGTCCGCAACTACTGGCGGACCAAGCTGCCGGCCCCCTCCTTCGAGCAGACCTGGCGGGCCGCCCTCCGCGACGGCGTCTTCCGGCTCCCCGGCGAGAGCGAGGCGGCTCCGACCGTCGCCGCTCCCAAGCTGGATAAGGTGACCTGGCCGGCCCCGGCCGCTCCGGGCGGCGAGGATCTGGAAATCGTCTTCCGGCCCGACCCCACCATCTGGGACGGTCGGTACGCCAACAACGGCTGGCTCCAGGAGCTGCCCAAGCCGATCACCACCATGACGTGGGAGAACGCGGCGATGGTCAGCCCGGCGCTGGCCAAGAAGCTGAACCTCCGCGACGGCCAGCTCGTCGTGCTCGACTTCCGCAGCACGCCCCTCGAGAAGAAGATCCCGATCCTGATCCAGCCGGGTCAGGCCGAGAACTCGGTGACGGTCCACCTCGGCTACGGCCGCGCCCGCGCCGGCCGCGTCGGGAACGACATCGGATTCGACGCCAATCTGCTGCGACGGTCCGACGCCCTCTGGTCGAGCTTTGGGCTGGCCCTCAAGCCGACCCAGGAAACGACCAAGCTGCCGATCACGCAGCACCACAACTCGATGAGGAGCGAGGAGGACGGCCGCGACATCCTCCGCGTTCACAAGCTCGGCGAGCATCCTCACCACCATGAGGAGCCCACGGGCAGCCTGATCCCCGACCCGCCGGTCCCGCAAAGCGAGGACTACGCCTGGGGGATGGCCATCGACCTGAACCGCTGCTTAGGCTGCTCGGCCTGCACGATCGCCTGCCAGGCCGAAAACAACATCCCGGTCGTCGGCAAGGACCAGGTGCTCAACTCTCGCGAGATGCACTGGATCCGCGTCGACCGCTACTACGAGGGGGGCGAGGAGAACCCGGCGACCCACTTCCAGCCGGTCCCCTGCCAGCAGTGCGAAAAGGCCCCCTGCGAGTTGGTCTGCCCCGTCGAAGCGACCTCCCACAGTGATGAAGGTCTCAATGAGATGACCTACAACCGCTGCGTGGGGACGCGATACTGCGGCAACAACTGCCCCTACAAGGTCCGGCGGTTCAACTTCCTCGGCTACAACAACTACGAGCCGAACGTCAGCAACCTGCCGATGGTGAACAACCCCGACGTCACGGTCCGGATGCGGGGCGTGATGGAGAAGTGCACCTACTGCGTGCAGCGGATCAACGAGGCTCGACAGAACGCCAAGATCGCCGGCGGCAAGATCGGTCGCGACGAGGTCGTCACGGCCTGCCAGGGCGCCTGCCCCACCAAGGCGATCGTCTTCGGCAACCTCAAGGACCCCGAAAGCGCCGTGTCGAAGCTGAAGGCTTCAACCCGGAACTACTCGCTGCTCGGGGAGCTGGGGACGCTGCCGCGGACGTCCTACCTGGCGAAGCTGACCAACCCCGCCGGCGGCGCCGGCCACGAGGCCGAGGCCCCGAAGGAGTCGCACCATGGCTGAGAATCATCACGAGGCCGGCGGCGACTCCAAGACGCCGGTCCTGGCCCCGGGGCACGACTACGCCTCGGTCACCAGGACGATCAGCGACATCGTCCTGGAGCGAGCCCCCGACTGGCGGTGGGCGCTGGGGATGGGAGCAGGCTCCTCGCTGCTGATGATCTTCGGCATCGCGGTGGCCTACCTGATCTACATGGGCACCGGGATCTGGGGCATCAACGCCCCGGTCATGTGGGGCTGGGCGATCATCAACTTCGTCTGGTGGGTCGGCATCGGCCACGCCGGGACGCTGATCTCGGCCATCCTCTTGCTGCTCAAGCAGCAGTGGCGGACGTCGATCAACCGGTTCGCTGAGGCGATGACCCTGTTCGCCGTCGCCTGCGCCGGCGTCTTCCCGCTGCTGCACATGGGTCGGCCCTGGAAGTTCTTCTGGATGATGCCCTACCCGAGCACCATGGCGCTGCTGCCCCAATGGCGCAGCCCGCTGGTCTGGGACGTGTTCGCCGTCTCGACCTACGCGACGGTCTCGGCCCTCTTCTGGTATGTGGGCTTACTCCCCGACCTGGCGACCCTCCGCGACCGGGCCAAGAACAAGTACATCGCCATGATTTACGGCGCCCTGGCCCTGGGCTGGCGGGGATCGGCCCGGCACTGGGCGCGTTACAAGAGCGCGTACATTCTGCTGGCCGCCCTGGCCACCCCGCTGGTCGTCTCGGTGCACTCGGTGGTGTCGCTCGACTTCACCGCCGGCGTCATCCCGGGCTGGCACGCCACGATCTTCCCGCCGTACTTCGTTGCGGGCGCCATCTTCTCGGGCTTCGCGATGGTCGTCACCCTCTGCGTCCCCCTGCGGTCGTGGTACGGGCTGAAGGACTTCATCACCGACCGCCACCTGGACAACATGGCCAAGGTCATGCTGGCCACGGGCATGGTCGTCGGTTACGGCTACGTCACCGAGCTGTTCATGGCCTGGTACAGCGGCAACCCCTACGAGCAGTTCTTGCTGCTGAACGCCCGCCCCTTCGGGACCTACTCGAACGCCTGGCGGTTCATGTTCTTCTGCAACGTGATCGTGCCGCAGTTGCTCTGGGTGCCTTCGATCCGGCGGAACACGGCGATCCTCTGGGTGATCTCGATCTTCGTCAACATCGGCATGTGGCTCGAACGCTATGTGATCGTGGTCACGAGCCTCAGCCAGGACTTCCTGCCGGGCGCCTGGGCCGACTACAGCCCGACGAAGTGGGACGTCATGACCTACCTGGGGACGCTCGGCCTGTTCACCTTCTGCCTGTTCCTGTTCGTCCGGACTCTGCCGGCGATCGCCGTCGCCGAGATGCGAGAGCTGGTGCACGAGACGCACATCGAGCACGCCCCCCACGCCGCGTCCGGGGCGCACGGAGAGACCGCATGAGCGCCCAACACGCCCCCGTCGCCGCCGAGCCCGAGGTCTACGGCCTGCTGGCCGAGTTCGACGACCCCGACCGCCTCGTCGCCGCGACCAAGACCGCCTACGAGAACGGGTACCGGTCCATCGAGGCCTACGCCCCCTTCCCGGTGGAAGGCCTCGACCACGCCCTGGGCTACTTCAAGAACAAGGTGCCGATCACCGTGTTCACGGGGGCCGTCCTCGGCGGGCTGACCGGTTTCCTGCTGCAGTGCTGGTCGGCGATGTACTACTACCCGCACAACATCGCGGGCAAGCCGCTCTACTCGTGGCCGGCGTTCATCCCGATCACGTTTGAGCTGACCGTGCTGGGCGGCGCGTTGTCCGCGGTCTTCGGCATGCTGATCTACAACGGCCTGCCGCGGCTCTACCACCCGATCTTCAACGCGCCGGCGTTCGCTCGGGCCTCCGACGACCGGTTCTTCCTGTGCGTCCAGTCTCGGGACCCGCAGTTTGATCCGGAAGGGACGCTGGCGTTCCTGGAAGCCTGCTCGCCGCTGTCGATCTCCGTCGTACCGTACTGACCCGGCCCGGGCCGGGGCTCCGGCCGCCCTCAACTTTATTGGGATCCGCCCGCCCACGATGCTCCCGAACATCCCAACCACCCGCGCCTGGAACGCGAAGGCCCGCCGGCCGATCCGGCTCGCCGCCGCCTTCGCCGCGCTGCTGGCCGTCGCGCCGGGCTGCACCGACATGTACGACCAGGCCAAATACGAGCCCTACGAGGCCAGCCCGTTGTTCGCCAACGGCGCAGCGTCTCGACCGCTGGTCCAGGGGACCGTCCCCCACGAGGACCCCCGAGGGTTGCCGAAGGTCGAAGACCGCGACCTGCTGGTCACCGGCCTCAAGGACGGCCTGCCGTCCAAGGTCACCCCGTTCCCCATCGATCGGGAAGCCCTCGAACGCGGCCGGAACCGCTACAACATCTACTGCACCCCCTGCCACGGCATCGCCGGCGACGGTCGGGGCGTGATCGTTCAGCGAGGCTTCACCAAGCCCCCCGCGTACACGGAGGCCCGCCTGGTCGATTCGCCGATCGGGCACTTCTACCAGGTCATGAGCAACGGCCACGGCGCGATGTACTCGTTCGCCGCCCGCATCGCCCCTCAGGACCGTTGGAAGATCGCCGCCTACATCCGGGCCCTCCAGCTCAGCCAGGGCGCCGTCCCCTCCGAGCTGCCTCCCGAAGACCAAAGCAAGCTCCAGGAGGCCGCCCGATGAGCATCGAAGCCAACGGCGCCCGCGCCTCAGCCGAACTCGAAACCCGATTCGACCTGATCCAATCGACGGCCGGCCGCATCGGGCTCGTCGGACTGGCCGCCTGCGTGGCCGGGGCCGTGATCGCCCCCGCGGCGTTCTTCCCGTCGTACCTGGCCGCCTTCCTCCTGTGGACCGGCGTCTCGTTCGCATCGATCGGGCTCTGCCTGCTGCACCAACTCACCGGCGGCTCGTGGGCTGTGCCCCACCGGCGGTCGTTCGAGGCGGCTGGGTCGCTGATCGTCCTCATGGCCCTGTTCTTCGTGCCGATCCTGCTCGGTCTCGGGTACACCTACGCCTGGGCCGACAAGGCGGTCGTCGACGCGAACCACCACGTCGCCAACAAGGTGCACTGGCTGAACCCCGGCTCCTTCACCCTGCGCGCCGTGATCTACTTCGCGATCGCGACCGCCGCCGCCTACATCGTCAACGCCTGGTCCCGCCAGCAGGACGACGCGGCCGACAAGGCCCCCAGCCGTCGGCTCAACGCCGTCGCCGGACCGGCCACCGTCTTCATGTTCCTGACGGCGTCCTTCGCGTCGTTCGACTGGGGCATGTCCCGCGACCCCGACTGGTACTCGACCATCTACGGCGCCCTGTTCATCGTCGGCTCAATCCTGTCGACGCTGGCCCTGGCCGCGGTCTTCTCGATCCGCAACGGCAAGTATGAGCCGATCCACTCGGCGCTGACCGTCGGCCGGCTCAACGACCTGGGCAACCTGATGCTGGCCTTCACCATGCTCTGGGCCTACATGTCGTTCTCGCAGTTCCTCATCACCTGGTTGGGGAACCTGCCGGAAGAAGTGGTCTACTACCAGCGCCGCGTCTTCGGGATCTACGGCGCGATCGCCCTGGGCCTGATCGCCTTCGGCTTCTTCGCCCCGTTCCTCGCTCTGCTCCAGCGGTCGCACAAGCGCGACGCCAACTGGATTCTGCCGATCGCCTCGTGGATTTTGGTGATGCGGGCGGTCGACCTCTTCTGGGTGATCGTTCCCGGCTTCGGCAAGATCCCCGGCCCGCACGGCGAAGAGGGCGACTCGTTCGCCTGGGGAAGCCTGCTCTGGTACGCCGCCGCCCTGGCCGGCGTCGGCGGGATCTGGGTCGCCGCCTTCATCCGACGGCTGCGGACCGCTCCGCTTGTCCCCCTCCGCGACCCCCGCGTCGTTGAGGCCCTGGAGCGCGACCGAGCCCACGCCCACGCACACCAGCAGCACACCGGAGGTGCCGTCCTATGAGCGAGATCGACCCCAGCATGCTGGAGGGGGACAAGGTTCCCCAGGGCCGCTTCGTCGCACACCACGACCTCGAGGAGTTCCACGAGGACACCGATCTGGACATCCGCGGCGTCCTGGTCAACACGGGCGTCCTGATCGGCCTTTGCGCGGTCACGTTCTGGGTGATCAGCCTGGTCATGGGCCACTTCCAGTCGGAAGAGGCCGCGCTGGACAAGGACCGGCTCTCGCTGCGGTTCTCCAAGGACCAGCCGCCGCCGGCGCCCGTGCTCCAGGCCCATCCGGAGCTGGAGACTCACGAGATCGTCGCCGAGGCCAAGGCCCGGCTCGAATCGTACGGCTGGAACGACGCCGCGAAGAAGTCGGCCCACATCCCGATCGATCGAGCCATCTCGATCCTGGCGGAGAAGGGCCTCCCCGAGCGCGGCGTGATGGACCAGTTCCACCCTCAACCCGGTTCGTCCAACACTCCCAAGATCGGACTGCCCGCCGCACCGTCGCCGGCGGCCGCGCCGGCTTCGGAACCCAAACCATGAACCGGCACTCGCTCCCGATCCTCACCCTGCTGACCGCCGGCCTGTTGCTGGCCGCGGCGCCTTCGGTCGTCGGCGACGAGCCGATCGACCCGGCCGCGCCCCGGCCGACTCCGGTCTCGGACCCTTCGGCGTTCGAGAGCACGGCGTCGAAGGTCAAGTTCGAGCAAAAGCTGGGATCGCAGATTCCGATGGACGCGACGTTCATCGATGAGGAAGGGCGCGAGGTCTCGCTCTCATCGTGCTTCGGCCGTCGTCCGGTCGTCCTGGCCCTGGTCTTCCACCGCTGTCCGCTCTTGTGCAATCAGGTGCTCGCAGGTCTGACCCGCAGCCTCAAGCCGCTGCCGCTGCTGGCGGGCGTCGATTTCGACGTCCTCGCCGTCAGCATCGACCCGGAGGACACCCCTGAATCCGCCAAGAAGAAAAAGCTCGGCTACCTGGAGCGGTACGACCGCCCGGGGACCGAGGCGGGATGGAAGTTCCTCACCGGCCGCAAGGACTCGATCGACGCCCTCTGCAACGCTGTTGGATTTCAGTACGTCCAGAACCCGACCACCAAGCAGTTCGCCCACGCGGCGGGGATCGTCGTCCTCACCCCCGAAGGCCGGACCTCGCAGTACTTCTTCGGCATCGACTACCCGCCCAAGGAGCTCGACGCCGCCGTCCGGGCGGCCGCCGAAGGGCGGGTCGGCTCGAAGATCGGCGCCCTGCTACTGCTTTGCTACGACTACGACGCGGCGACGGGCAAGTACACGCTCTCGATCGTCCGCTTGCTGCGGGCGTTCGGGACGCTGACGGCTCTGTCGCTGGGCCTGTATCTCTTCCTGATGTTCCGGCGCGAGCGCCGGGGGCGGACCGGGGACGGGCCCCCCGACGCGGCCCCGGCGGCTGCCGTCGAAGGCCCTCGGATCTGAAACGAAGGTATTTCATCCATGTGGGATTTCCCCCTGCTTCCCGACCAGGCCTCGGTCAACGCGCCGAAGCTGGACGCCTTGATGCTCTTCGAGCTAGGCGTCGTCGTCTTCTTCACGTTGATGATCGGCCTGCTGGTCCTGGCCTTCTGCGTGCGTTTCCGCCGCGGCAACCCGGTCGACCGAAGCCACCCGCCGACTCACAGCAAGGCGATGGAGGTGGTCTGGATCGGCGTCCCGCTGATTCTGTCGTTGATCATGTTCGTCTGGTCGACGCGCCTGTTCTTCGACCTGTACGAGGCTCCGCCCGACGCGGCCCAGATCGACGTCGTCGGCAAGCAGTGGATGTGGTACCTCCAGCACCCCCAGGGCCGCTCCGAGACCAATGAGCTGCACGTCCCGCTGGGTCGGCCGATGAAGCTCAACATGACGTCGCAGGACGTGCTGCACAGCTTCTACATCCCGGCCTTCCGCATCAAGCAGGACGTGCTGCCGGGACGATACACCTCACTCTGGTTCGAGCCCACTAAGGTGGGGGTGTACAACCTCTTCTGCGCCGAGTACTGCGGCACGAACCACTCGGTGATGATCGGCAAGGTCCACGTCATGGAACCGGCCGACTACGAGCACTGGCTCACCGAGAAGGGCTCGGGCCCGTCGCAGGCCGAGGAGGGCGAGCGGTTGTTCGTCCAGAACCACTGCGCCGGCTGCCACCGCGGCAGCCAGATCGTCCACGCCCCCAGGCTGGAAGGCGTGTACGGCAAGCCCGTGCCGATTCAGAACGGCAACAACGTGGAATTCGCCACGGCTGACTATCTCTACATCCGCGACTCGATCCTCGACCCCAAGAAGCAGGTGGTCGCCGGTTACGAGCCGATCATGCCGTCCTTCAAGGACCAGATCAGCGAGCCCGATCTCTTGAAGATCATCGAATACATCAAGTCGATCTCGAACGCCAACGCCACCCCGGAGACCGCCCAATGAGCGCCTCGGCCCAGGCCCATCACGACGGGCCGCCGGCGGACTACCTGTCGGAGTCCACGGTCAAGTCGTGGCTGCTGACGACCGACCACAAACGCGTCGGCATCCTGTACCTGATCTCCGTGACGATCTTCTTCATCGCCGGCGGCGTCCTTGCGGGCCTGATGCGGTTGGAGTTGATGACGCCTCGCGGCGACGTGCTGGGGTCGCCCGACACGTACAACCGCATGTTCACGATGCACGGCGTGATCATGATCTTCTTCTTCCTGGTCCCGGCGATCCCGTCGGTGCTGGGGAACTTTCTGCTGCCGCTGATGATCGGGGCCCGCGACCTGGCGTTCCCGAAGATCAACCTGCTGAGCTGGTACGTCTACATGGTCGGCGGGATCATGGGCGTCTGGATCCTGATGCACGGCGGGATCGACACCGGCTGGACGTTCTACACGCCGTTCAGCTCGATGTACTCGAACTCGATGGTCCTGACGGCCGCCGTGGCGGTCTTCATCACCGGCTTCTCGTCGATCCTGACGGGCCTCAACTTCATCGTGACCGTCCACACGATGCGGGCCCCGGGGATGACCTGGTTCCGGATGCCGCTGTTCGTCTGGTCGCACTATGCGACGGCTCTGATCATGGTCCTGGCGACCCCCGTCCTGGCGATCTCGATCGTGCTGGTGGGCCTGGAGAAGTTCTTCGGCGTCGGCGTCTTCGACCCCAGGCTGGGAGGCGACCCGGTCCTCTTCCAGCACCTCTTCTGGTTCTACTCGCACCCGGCCGTGTACATCATGGTGCTCCCCGGGTTCGCCGTGATCTCGGAGATCATCCCCTGCTTCGCCCGGCGGCCGATCTTCGGCTACCGGTTCGTCGCCTTCGCCAGCGTCGCCATCGCGATCTTCGGCTTCCTGGTCTGGGGACACCACATGTTCGTCTCCGGGCAGTCGATGTACGCCGGGGCCGTCTTCTCGATCCTCAGCTTCCTGGTGGCCATTCCCTCGGCCATCAAGGTGTTCAACTGGACGGCCACCCTCTACAAGGGGTCGCTCTCGTTCGACACCCCGATGCTCTACGCCCTGGGCTTCATGGGGCTGTTCACCATCGGCGGCCTCACCGGATTGATGCTGGCCTCGCTGGCGCTGGACGTCCACGTCCACGACACCTACTTCGTCGTCGCCCACTTCCACTACATCATGGTCGGCGGCACGGTGATGGCGTACCTGGGCGGCATCCACTTCTGGTGGCCCAAGATCTCCGGCCGGACCTACCCTGAAATCTGGGGCAAGCTCTCCGCGCTGCTGGTCTTCGTCGGCTTCAACCTGACCTTCTTCCCCCAGTTCCTGCTGGGCTACCTGGGCATGCCCCGCCGCTACTTCGAGTATCGGCCGGAGTTCCAGGTCCTCAACGTCATGTCGACGGCCGGCGCCACGGTCCTCGCGGTCGGCATGCTGATGCCGATGATCTACCTGGGGCTCTCGCTCCGTCAGCCCAAGAACGCCGGCGACAACCCCTGGGGCGCCACCGGTCTGGAATGGCAGATCGAATCGCCGCCGACCACCCACAACTTCCACGAACCGGTCCTGGTCACCTGCGAACCCTATTTGTACTCGCCCGAGGAGGCGGAACGGGAATATGCACACGCCCAGCACGTCCACAGCGCCTGACTCGGGGCGACAGATCCTTCTGTCGCACTTCGACGACCTGGAGCAGCAGAACCTGTCCTCCACCCTGGGCATGTGGTTCTTTCTGGTCAGCGAGGTCATGTTCTTCAGCGGCCTCATCGCGGCTTACGCCGTGTATCGCGGCCTTTCGCCTGAGGCCTTCCACCTGGCCAGCCGGCACATGGACAAGTGGTGGGGGTTCGCCAACACGCTCGTCCTGCTGACCAGCTCGCTGACCATGGCCCTGGCCGTCCGGGCGACCCAGACCGGCGATCGCAGGGCCATCGTCCGCAACCTGCTGTGGACCGCCGTGCTCGGCTCGGCGTTCCTCGGCGTCAAGGTCTTTGAGTGGAAGGCCGAGATCGACCACCACCTGTTCCCCGGCAAGCACTTCGTCGTCCCTGACCACGACGAGGAGCACCTCAAGGAATACCTTGAGAAGACCGACGGCCACGTCGACCCCGTCAAGCTCGAACGCGAGAAGGGGCGATTCCAGTTGATGTTCGTGCTGTACTTCTTCATGACGGGAGTGCACGCGTTCCACATGATCGTCGGCATCGCCGCCGTGGTGCTCTTCGCCCTGCTGACCCATTTCAAGTGGTTCTCCGGCTACGGCCAGACGCAGACCGAGTCGCTGGGGCTTTACTGGCACTTCGTCGACGTCGTCTGGGTGTTCCTCTACCCGTTGCTTTACCTGATTGAATGACAGGTGGATCACGACCAATGAGCAGTCATCCTCATCTTGGACAATCGAAGACGGCGCACCATATCACGCACCATATCACGCCGGTGAAGACGTATCGGATCATCTTCATCCTGCTGGGTCTGTTGCTGTTTGCGACCGTCTTGGCTTCCGAGCTGCCCCTGAGCCGGTCGGGCCACCTGATCGTCGCCATGACCATCGCCATGATCAAAGCCGTGCTGATCGTGCTGTTCTTCATGCACGTCTACTACAGCGCACCGCTAACCTGGGTGATCGCCGCGGGCTCATTCCTCTGGGTGGGTCTGTTGCTCGCCTTCCTCACCTCCGACTACATCTCCCGGGGTTGGCTGCACAACATCCTGGGTAAGTAGACTCGGACCGAAACGACCAACGAAGAACGCCGCGGCCTCCTCTGTCGAAGGGGCCGCGGCGTTCTTATTTCGAACAACCAGGCGTCGTTCTCAGATGTGGCTAGGAATTGGGTCGGGTTCCGAACCGGGCAGCG
The DNA here is from genome assembly GCF_011065895.1 of Paludisphaera rhizosphaerae. Classification (NCBI taxonomy): domain Bacteria; kingdom Pseudomonadati; phylum Planctomycetota; class Planctomycetia; order Isosphaerales; family Isosphaeraceae; genus Paludisphaera; species Paludisphaera rhizosphaerae. The sequence goes on from NZ_JAALCR010000026.1 coordinate 58,853, forward strand.
CCGGGATTTCCAGGTCAGGGGCGACCTTGTCGCGAAGATCGCTGATCGCCTCCTTGGCCGCTTCCCCCATCTCCTCGATCGACAGCCCGACAGCCTCGCCGCCGAACTTCAAGGCGAGATAGTCTTCGGCCAGGCCGATCACGGCGTCATTGACTCCCAAACCCTTGTTCAGGGCCATTCGGGCGATGGGGGCGACGCTGGCCACGCCGGCGGCGACCACGGCGCCCATGATCGGGACCGTCCGATCATCGGCGACGCCGTCGCGTCGCATGCTCTCACGAGCGGCGTACGCGCCGGCGAGGGCGTGAGGAACCATCAACATCGGTCGATACCGCCGCGTGAACAGCCCCACCTTGTCCAGAGCCATCTCGCCGAGCGCGGCGAGCACCCAGTTGTTGCTGCGGGACGTCCGCCGCGACGTCTCCAGCAGCGCGGGGCCCAACGTCGCCTTCAGTCCGCTGACGGCCGCGAGAGTCATCGCGCGCTCAAGCGGCGTTTTTGAATCCGCCATGGAAGTCACTCCTCGCCACATACTGGAACGTCACGAAGGCTCCGCGAAGGCCGCAGGCCGATGACTGGCTGGATCCGCAACAATCGTGCCGTGATCTTCAGGACGCCCGGCCCTGTCCTCATAGCGGATGCAGGCGTTGCAGCAATAGATTTCGCCCTCTTCTTCGACGCCGTGGCCGATCACCCGGCACCCGCAGTGGGCGCAGGCCGGAGCCAGTGCGTGAATCGCGCATTCAAAGCAGTCGAATGTATGATCCACGCCGTCCATCGTGACGGAGAAGGCTCTCTCATAACTATTGCCGCAGACTTCGCAGATCCCCATGGTCCTTTTCTCCCGGCATGAGGTGATCGAAAGTCCGGCGCCGATCTAAGAGGCATCGTCCCACACGACCAGTTCCCGGCCTATCGCGGCGCGGCTGATTCTAGACGGTCCGCCAGGACGATTCCACTTAAAGACGGGTTCCGGTGTAACTCGGCGGATCGCTGGCGGGGAATGAGTCCTCCGACGCCTCGTCGACCATCTCCTCGGAGACGATCGGACGATCGATCTCAACATGGGGCGGCGTCTTCGCGGCCGGCGTCGCTCTGGAAAACAATCGGGAGAGGGCCCCCTTGATGCTGTGGAGCCAGGAACACTCCCCCTGACGAGCGGTGTGAGCGGTCATTTCATCATGCTCCTGAAATCGCCGATATTTCGATATCAGAGAACTTCAAAAGCAAATGCGGCGCCGATCCGTTCAAACGGACGCCTCGGGCGGAGTGCATGGGATCCAGACGACGAACTCGCTCCCCTTGCCGTCAGGACCTGAGCGGGCCCGGACGTGACCCCCGTGAAGCTCGACCAGTCGTTTGACCAGCCAAAGGCCGACTCCCAGGCCGCTGGCCACGCCGTCGTCTCCCTCACGCTTGACCTGGGTGAAGATCTCGAAGACGGCTTCAAGCATGTCCTCGGGGATGCCCGGTCCATCGTCCAGCACGCGGAAAAGAACCCCGTCCCCCTCGCGGCCAACGTCGAGGTGGATATGGCCGCCGGCCTGGGTGTACTTGGCCGCGTTGTGCAGGAGGTTGTAAACCACCTGCACCATCCGCTCGGAATCGGCCTGAAGCAGGACGGGCTCCTCGGGTATCGTCACTTCTAACTCATGACGATTCCTGGAGAGGAACGGCCGGACGTTCTCCGTGGCGGTCTCCACCACGCGCCCTGCCGCCACTGATTCAAGCTTGAGCTTGATCAACCCGCGCGAGATTCGGGCCACGACCATCAGGTCGTCGATGAGGCGGACGATGTGTTTGACCTGGCGCTCGATCATGGCCCGGCTGTTCTCGACGACGTTCGGATCGTCGCCGGCCAACCGCATGATCTCCAGGGCGTTACGGATCGGCACCAGGGGATTGCGCAGCTCGTGCGCAAGGGTGGAGAGATACTCGTTCTTGCGACGGTCGACCTCGCGGAGGGCCTGGTTGGCGCGGGCCAGTTCGGCCGTGCGTTCGACGACCCGACGCTCCATGTCCTCGGCGTGGGCCTTCTCCTGAAGGCTGTAGCGGATCGAACGCTCCAGGAGCGTGGCGCTGAGCCGGTTCTTCTCCAGGAAGTCGGCGGCGCCGGCGCGCATGGCGTCCAGATCGATGGTCCGTTCGTGCAGGCCGGTCAGCAGGATCATCGGCGCGGGGGCTCCCCGGGCGACGGCCTCCCGGATGACGCTTAGGCCGTCGCGATCCCCCAGGCTGTAATCGATCAGATAAAGATCGTGCGAGCCCTCGCAGACGGCTTCGACGGCGCGATCGGCGTCGGCGAGCCAGTCCAACTCGAAGCGGACGTCGGCGATTTCCGCCAGGAGATCGCGGGCGAGGATGTAATCCTCCTCGTCGTCGTCGATCAGCATCAGGCGAATCGTCTTGCCCTGCATGCGCCGTCTCTCCTCAAACCCAACTTCGCCGCTGGTCCATCCGCATCATAACCCGACAGCCTCCTCGGCCGGAGGCTCGGCCGGCAAGACCACCCGGAAGACCGAACCTACGCCCGGCACGCTCTCGGCGGCGATCGTCCCGCCGTGACGGTCGACCACCCCCTGGCAGATCGCCAGCCCCAGCCCCGATCCCGGGTACGCGCTGCGACCGTGAAGCCGCTGAAACGGCTCGAAGATCCGCGACGCCTCCCTCTGGTCGAAGCCGATGCCGTCGTCCGCCACCTCCAGGACCCACGCCGGGCCGTCCTCAACCGCCTCGCGGACCGACACCCGCACCGAAGGAACCTGGCCGGGTCGGTGAAACTTCAACGCGTTGGCGATCAGGTTCTGAAGAAGCTGGCGCATCAAGACCGCATCGGCACGGATGGTCGGCAGGGGACCGACCTCGACATGAGCCCCGGAGCGTTCGATGGTCGCCCCCAGATCGTCGACCACCTCGCGAGCGATCGCCCCGAGGTCGACGTGCGTCTGCACTCGCGCCCCTCCCGAAACCCGCGCCAGGGAGAGAAGGCCGTGCACAAGCTCGTGCATTCGAGCCGCCGCGGCGATGATCCGTCCCAGATGCCCGCGCGACCGATCGTCGATCCCACCGCCGGCCGCGATCCGTTCGCCGAAGGCCCTCACCTTCCGAACGGGTTCTTGAAGGTCGTGGGCGGCGATCGCGGCGAAGCGTTCCAGGGCGGCGTTGCTTCGCCGCAACTCCTCGCGGGTCCGCACCAAGCCGTCGACGTCGGTCCCGGTCGTCAGCCATGAGTCGACCGCGCCGGCGGCGTTGAACCGCGGAACAGCCCGGATCAAGAACCAACGGTGCCCCCCTGCCCCGTCGCGCAGTCGGCACTCCGTCTCGAAAAGACGCCCGGCTCGCGTCGCCTCGGCCCATTCATCGCGGCGTGAGCGGTCCTCGGGATGGAGGCGGTCGGCCCAGTCGCCGGGGGAGGTCGCGCCGACGTAATCGCGCCATCGTTTATTGCAGCGATCCGGTCGGCCGTCCGGCAGGCTGGTGAAAACAATGTGTGGCAGCGCCTCCGCAAAGGCGGCGTCGGGGTCGGCGTCAGATTGCATTTCGGTCGTCATCCGCCGTTCCGCCCGTCTGATGAAGTGGCCTGTTTCGGGTCGCCCCTTGCGTCGCTTCCACGAGCCGTCCCGGAGGATTTGAAACTGCAAACCTTATTCCGCAAACCATGTCCGTTGGATCCTCGGCCGTCTTCTTCGGCTACTGACTCGGGGCGCGTCGTTTGTGATAGGATTGAACCTGGCCCCGACGACCGCCAGAGGCCGACCGGCCCAGGAGCGTAGCGAGTGACTTCAGCCGTTCAGCCCGACCCCAAGGACGCCGCCGCGACAGCCTCAACCGTCGAGCCGGTTCGACGTATTTTGCTCGTCGAGGACGAGGAGGACACCCGCACCTCGTTTCAGCAACTCCTCAACATGGCGCTGGGAATCGAGGTCGACCTCGCGGCCGACGGCGCCCAGGCCCTGGAGATGCTCGACAAGAAGCCGTACAGCATCGTCGTCACCGATTTGAGGATGCCCAAGGTCGACGGCCTGAAGCTGATCGGCGAGATCCAGGCTCGCCGGCTCCCCGTCACCGTCATCGTGACGACCGGCCACGGCAGCATCGACGACGCCGTCCACGCCATGCGGATGGGCGCTTACGACTTCCTCACCAAGCCGCCGGACCCCCAGCACCTTTGCCTGCTCATCGAGCGAGCTCTCCGCGAGCGGACGCTCCAGGACGAGCTGGCCGCGCTCCGGTCGCAGATCACCGAACGCCATCGTTTCTGGAACGTGCTGAGCAAATGCCCGAAGATGTACGACATCTTCGAGCTGATCGGCAACATCGCCGACACCACGACGACCGTCCTCATCGAGGGCGAGACCGGAACCGGCAAGGAACAGGTCGCCCGCGCCATCCACCAGGCCTCGGCCGAATACCGCAAGGGTCCCTTCGTCCCCGTCCACTGCGCGGCCCTCTCCGAGGCCCTCCTCGAATCCGAGCTGTTCGGCCACGAGAAGGGGTCGTTCACCGGTGCGGCCGGCCAGCGCAAGGGGCGGTTCGAGATCGCCCACGGCGGAACCCTCTTCCTGGACGAAGTCGCCGACATCCCCATGTCGATGCAGGTGAAGCTCCTCCGCGTCCTTCAGGAGCGGAAGTTCGAGCGCGTGGGCGGCAACCAGCCGATCGAGGTCGACGTCCGCGTCATCGGCGCCACCAACCAGGGGCTGGAAAACCTCGTCAAGGAAGGCAAGTTCCGCGAGGACCTCTATTACCGCCTCAACGTGGTGAAGATCGAGCTTCCCCCGCTCCGACGCCGGCCCGAAGACATTCCGATGCTCGCCACCTACTTCGCCCAGAAGTACGCGCGGCCGGGTCACAACGCGGCTCACATATCGAAGGAAGCGATGGACCGGCTCCTCGCCTTCTCGTGGCCGGGGAACATCCGCCAGCTTGAAAACGCGATGGAACGGGCCAGCGTCACGGCCCGCGACGGCGAGATCAAGCCCGAGAACCTCCCGCGCGACCTCGTCCCCAAGACGGGCCGTCGGGCCTCGATGAACGTCGACCTCGCGCGGCCGCTCACCGAGCAGCTCTCCGAACTCACGTCCAGCTTTGAAGAGCGATACCTGCGCAAAGCCCTGAGGAAGTGCCGCGGCCACGTCGGCCGTTGCGCCAAGATCAGCGGCCTGTCACGTCGGAGCATCTCCGCGAAAATCGCCCACTACAAGATCGACACCTCGGCCTACAAGCCGAAGTGACGACGGCTCTGCGAGGACGGGAACAAGGCCGAGGCGGACGCCGGTTCCAGCCCATGCTTGCGCGGCGATGCCGCCAATTCCAGTAAAGACTTGCAACGGGCCCCGTTCCGGGCAAACTCCTTAGTACGCCGAGCCGCTCGACGGGCGGCCCGGCGACTTCCGACGCGCATGCGGATTCCATGCATCGGCGCGGCGTTTGCTAACCCTCTGACGACGGCGGCGAAAAACATCTCTGCCCGACTCCGGGATCCGTGCGAGTGAATTAGCGGCCATGAACATCGACGTCGCCACCACGCGGCTCCTGCGCATCCTCCTGATCGGCGGCACGATCGTCCTCGCGATGTCGGTCGCCGCCGACGTCTTCAAACCGCTCGCCCTGGCGATCCTCATCACGTTCCTGCTGGCCCCGATCGTGAGCCGCCTGGAACGCATGGGCCTGCCCCGAGTCTTCAGCGTGGCGATCGTCCTGCTGGTCGGCATGGCCGCCGTCGGCGCGACGGCGTACATCGTCGGCGGCCAGTTCGCCAGCATCGCCCGGGACGTGCCCAAGTACACGGAGAACATCCAGGCCAAGGTCTCCCGCCTGCGACCCGGCGAAGAATCGACGATCGCGAAGATCGTGAATGCGGTCACCCGCCTGTCGAAATCGAACGCTGCCGAGGAGGAACGCGCCCAGCCGGTCCGGATCATCTCGGGGAGCGACTTCTGGGAGAACCTGCACGCGTTCCTCGGGCCGTTCGAGTCCGCCCTCGCCATGGGGGGCATCGTGCTGCTGCTGGTGGTCTTCATCCTCTTCGAGCGTGACGAGATCCGGGCCAAGCTCATCCAACTCGTCGGCTGGGGACGGATCGGGGTCACCACCAAGACGCTCTCCCAGATTGGAGAAAACCTCAGCTCGTACCTCGCGGCGCTGGCCATGGTGAACGCCGGCTTCGGGCTGGTGATCGGCCTGGGGTGCTGGGCGATCGGCCTGCCGTCGCCGGCGCTCTGGGGGTTTCTGGCGGCTCTCTGTCGATTCATCCCCTACCTGGGAACGCTGCTCTCGTTTTCGTTCCCGTTTCTCATCTCGATCGCCCATTTTGCGGGCTGGACCCAGCCGGCCCTGGTGCTGGCCCTGTTCGCCGGGGCGGAACTCGCGGTCAACAGCGTCGAGCCCCTGGTCTACGGCAAGTCCACGGGGATCTCGCCGATCGGTCTGTTGATCTCCGCCCTTTTCTGGGCGTGGCTGTGGGGTCCGCTCGGCCTGCTGCTGGCCAACGCCCTGACCGTCTGCCTGGCCGTCGCCGGGCGGTCGATCCCCGGACTGGAGGCCCTCGGCATCCTGCTCCGCCACGACGTCTCGGTGAGCGACGACCTGCGCTGGTATCAACGCGTCCTCAGTCATGACGTCGACGGGGCGATGACGATCCTGGACGACGCCCTCAAAACGAAATCCCTGGAAGAAGTCTGCGACCAGATCGTCATCCCGACTCTCTCTCGCGCCGAGCAGGACCGCACCCACGAGCACGTCGACGGCCGCGACGTCGCCTTCATCTGGCGGACCGTCCGCGACTGGATCGACGAGGTTTCCGAGCGCGACGACGTGATCCTAACGCCCAAGGTCGCCGACGCCGCTGAACCGCTTCCAACGCCGGTTCTGGCCGGCGAGTCGCCCGCCCTGGTGGGAATTGCGTCCGGCGGCGGGGCTGACGCACTCGTCCTGCGGATGCTCAACGTTTTGCTGCAGCCGACGGGCGTTCGGCTGACCATCATGTCGGCCAGCGGCTCCTCGCTGCGGGTCACCGACAGGGTGGGCGAGTTGGATCCGGCTCTCATCCTGATCTCGCACGTCCCTCCTGAGGGGCTCACTCGGGCGCGTTATCTCGTCAAGCGGATGCACGCCCGCCGGCCGGAGACTCCCATCACGGTCGGCTACTGGGATTACGACGTCCCGCCGCTCGAGCTGACCGAGCGTTTCCGTCCGGCTCGGCTCGTGGTGAGTTTGGCCGCGGCTCGGGCCCTGATCCTCGAACGCATCTCCGCCGTCCAGGGCGCGCCGTCGGGCCCGTCCGGGGACGCAGCTCCCGCCCTGGTGGACGCGAGCCGCCCCTGAACCGGGCGGCATGCGATGTGCATGTCAATGACCGACATCGAGCGACAGCAGCCCCGAATACGGGCTGGCCAGGTCGCTGGAACCGACCCCTGGAGCCTTGCCAATGAGCGCCGGTTCGACCGAACCCACTCCCGCCGCGACGACGCCTGAAGACCTGCTCGTCTCCGACGTGATGACCCCCGTGGCCGCCACCTGCTCTCCGTTCAGCACGGTCACGGAGGCCGTGATGATCTTCAAGGCGCAGGACGTGGATGTGGTGCCGGTGATCGACGCGGGCAAACCGGTGGGCGTAGTCGTCGACCGCGACGTCGCCCTCGCCGTGGCCGACGCCCCCGACCTGGCGACGCGACCCGTCTCTGAAATCATGGTCAAGGACTGGCCCACCGTCCCCGTCGACGCTCACGTCGACCAGGCGCTCCAGGCGATGTCGGCCGTCGGTTCACGACTGGCGCTGGCCGTCGACGCCTCTGGATTGCTCGCCGGCCTGGTCTTCTGGGCCGAACTCGCTCGACGACTTCCGCTCGAAGCCGCGCCGGCTCCGAGCCCCGACGTTGAGGTTCCCGCCGAGGTGACCAAACCGTGAGCCAGGTCGACGACATCCGCCGCCAGATGGCCCTGATCCGCCACGAGATGCATTACGACGTCTCGAACGTCGTCAGCGACGTCGAGAGCGTGATGGACTGGCGGTCGATCATCCGCAGGCACCCTTACATCACGATCGGCGCCGGTCTTGCGGTTGGATATTTCCTCGTGCCTCGTCGCAAACCCGCAACGCGAACCGTGCCGCTGCCGCAAGCCCTGGCGGAGATCTCGCCCGAAACCCTCGCGGCCGTCATTCCGCCGGTCGTCGAGGCTTCAAGAAAGGCTGAGAAGCCCTCGAAGCCACTCAGCCGGCAGTTGTTGGGATGGGGCGTGGGCATGCTCTGGCCGCTCGTCGGCCAGTCGGTGCAGGCTTACGCCGCGATGTGGCTGGAAGACCAGATCAAACAACACCTCAACCCGAACCCCAAGCCTCCCGGCGACCGTGTTCCTCCCTCATCATCAGGGAGGCCGGGAGAACCCTATGACGGCGCCCCCGCCACGCGGGACGCCCGGCGCGGCTGAGCCCCCGCCGATCCTCTTTGCGAAAAGGAGCTTCACCATGGGTTCCCACATGTTCGGCAGCTGGGCCGAGAACGCCCGACGCCCGATGGAAGACGCCCGCCAGGCCGTTGGTGAGGTCGGCGAGGCCGCTCGCCGCAGCTATGAAGACGCCGCCCACCGCGCCCGTCAGGCCTATGGAGACGTCGCCGACCGCGCCCGCGACGCCTACGGCGATGTGATGGACGACTACATCGGCCCGTATCGCCAGTCCTTCGAGGACGCGATCGTCTCCAATCCCGTCAAGGCCGTCGGCGCTGCGCTCGCCGTGGGAGTTCTCCTCGGATGGCTCATCAAACGGTCCTGAACAACGGCGCAGGCGCTCCCGCAGCGTCTCAAAACCGTCCAACCGGGTTGATGGACAACGTCAGCTCGTTCGGCAGCGATCTGGCGTCGCTGGCGTCGCTCCAGGGCAAGCTGGCGGCGGCCGACGCCAAGGAGAGTCTTCAGAAGGCCGCGCCGGCGATCGCCGGCCTGGTTCTGGCGACCCTCCTGGCGTTCGCCGGCGTCGTGGCGATTCTTGGGGGCCTCAGCCTCTGGATCGCCGAGGCCTTCTCCATGAAACCCTACGCGGCGCTGATGTTCACGGGCCTCGGCGCCCTGGTGCTGGTCGCGATCCTGGCCGCCGTCTGCGCGCGGATGCTCAACTCCAGCTTCACCACCTTCCGACGCTCCTCCGAAGAGTTCGAGCGCAACCTCGCCTGGATCAAAACCACCCTCACCCACAGCGGACGCTGATTTCTCGATAGATGGATCGATCCGGTTCAATCCCAGGCCGTACGCCTCCCCGAGGGGCGTGCGGCCCTTAAATTGCGCCGGCCGGTTCCACCAACTCGCGGCGACCATTCCAGCCGGCCGCGACGGCCAGCGCGATCAGGCCGACCAGAAGCCAGACGCCGTGGGCCGCGACCCCTTCCACGAGCGGGCCGATCGGGTTCGGCCAGTCGAAGGCCCGCTCCGCGAACCAGGCGGCCGCGGCGATCCCGGTGAAGACGGCCCCGGCTGTGCGAAGGGGGCCGTAGACCCTCGTCCGGGCCAGCAGCACCAGCCAGGGCATCGTCGCCAGGACGACCAGGATCTGGAAGGCTTCGATGCCCAGATTGAAGCCCAGCACGGTGAGGGCCAGCGTCCAGGGATCGAGCCCGAAGCCGTCGAGCGTCGCCGCGAACGCCAGGCCGTGCACCAGGCCGAAGCCACCGGCGATGTAGACTTCGCGCCCGCGGAAGATTGGAACCAGGGCGTGAACGGCCGAGATGAAGATCGACAGGGCAATGGCCGACTCGACGAGGGCGTCCGGGAGGCGAGCCCATCCCAGGGCGCCGACGACCAGCGTGATCGAATGGCCCACGGTAAACGCGGTCACGACCTCGACGATCCTTCGCAGGGCCGTCCTCACCCCGGCGTAGCCTCCCCAGCGCCAGCCCTCGGCGACCAGCGGTGCGGGGAGAATCAGGGCGAGCAGGAACAGGAGGTGGTCGGTCCCCTCGGCGATATGTCGGACGCCCAGGCGGAACATCGCGGCGAAGCCCCGAAACCAGCCACCGCCGGATCGGTCGACGACGAGCGTGACGTCGGTGTCGCGCATCGTCCCCAGGATCACCGGCTCGTCGGCCGTGACGCCGTTGCGCCAGTCGCCGGCCAGCGAGACGACCGCCCGGTGAGTCACCAGGCGGTGAAAGATCGCGTCGTAACCGAAGGTCAGCCGATCCACGGGAGCGCCGGGGGGCGGGGTCATCTTCAACGAAACCCGCACGTCCGGTTCCTGCTCGACGACCGGGGCCACCTCGCCCACCGCGACCGTCCACGGCCGGCCGTCGGGGGCGATCGGGCGGACGTGGGCCCGGACGTAATCCTTCAACTCCTCGCCGTACTGTTCGACGATCGCCACGGCGTCCGGGGGCAAGGGTTTGTCCCATCCCACCGCCAGCTCGCCGATCGGCAGAGTCAGTTCCGCGTCGATCGCGTCACGATGAATGCGCAGCACGACGGCGGAGTTGGGCATGGGGTGTCCCCATGCGGTCCCCGCCACGGCCAGAAGCAGGAGTGCCGGAAGAAGTCGTCGCATCGATCGGCGCCTCAGAACGAGAACTCGGCGCCGTAGTCGGTCAGGCGATCGCGCCAGATGGTGTGGTAGTGGTCGCTCCCCTGGGTGGCGAACTCGATCCAGACGCGCGGGCCGTCGATCCGAACGTAGTCACCGCGTTCGCCCACGTCCGTCGTGCCCGAGTACGACACCCTGATCTTGTCGAGGTCGGCCTCGTAGAGCTTCATGTAAGCAGCGCCCTGCGGGCTGTCGCCCGTCCAGGCGGCGATCGCCTTCCGGACGAAGTCCTTCGAGACGTCAGACAGTTCGGAGACGAGAACCCCCTCGCTCTTCGCGGGGAACTTGCCGTCCTTTTGAGGGCCGACGTAGACGTCGTTGAACCGCGCTTCGAGCTTCGCCTGCTTCGATTGCTCGGGCGTCAGCGAGGCCAGCAGGCCGTGGAGCGAGTCGCGCATCGGGGCGAGCGGGTCGTGGGTGTTGCCTTGCTCGTCCTTCCACACGGTCGGCTGCGCGGCGACGTGGTAGGGAGTCGCAGCTCCGGCCGTCCCCTTGTAGTAGATGTTGATGGCGAGATGGTGCCCGCCTAGCTGCAAGATCCAGGGCGTGGTCTTGGACGGCTTGCCCAGGAACGCGATCATGTAGTTCTGCGAGCCGAACATGGCCCCGCCGCCGCCTGGGCCCCCGCCCTTCTTCTGGGCCGGGCCACCCGGCCCGCCGGGCCCTCGGCCGCCGCGGCCCTTGGCGAAGGCGTCGTCGGCCGCGCGGACTTCCTGATAGCGGGCGAACCCTTCCTCCCCGAGCGCGACCTTCGCAACCTTGATGGCCGCGTCGACCTGCTCCGGCTTGAGATCGCGGTAGAAGACGCCGTTGCGACGCTCGGAGCCGCCGGGGAAGTTCGTCCAACGGATGGCGAGCGAGGGCTTGAGCTCGATCTGGGCGATCGCCCGTTGCTCATCCGAGAGCGTGGCGAGGAAGGCGTCGGCGGCGTCCACAACGTCGGCCGCTCTGGGCGAGGCGAGCAGTTCGACCGCGACCGACGCCGCCGCAGGGGCCTGCGCGGCGGCAAGGGGGGCAGCGGGCTCCAGGCCGGCCGCCATCAGGCCCAATGACAGGACGCCGGACGCCCCCGCAAGAACGAGCAAAGTAGGCCGCTGCATACGAGGCTCCCCCGATCATGGCCGTTCGAGACGTCGTCGACTCAGGAATCCGACCGTAAATCGGCGTCGATTTCGCTCCGGCCGTCCCGGATTCCCTGCAATGATCGATCGGCGGCCCTCCGACTAGGCGCCGAGGGAGATCAGCAGGACGACCCCGAACAGCAGGCGTCCGGCCGACTCGACGGCCGACGGCCTGCTTGCGACGACGAGCCGGATGCACTCGTATTGATAGACCTTCTCGGCCAGGTTCTGGAAGTACCGGCGTTCGGCCGAGGTCTGGAGTCGATCGAGGTTGAACAGACGGTCGAGGACGGCCACGGCGTCTCGATACGACGAATCGTCCTCGATCGGTCGCAGCCGCAACCCGCACGTGATCTCCAGGAAGTCTGGATTCGGGACGCCGTCGGCGTCGTCCCGTGAATCGGGTCGGATGGGATCGAGCACGATTGGAGACGCGCCGGGCTGTCCGTCGCGGCCGGGGAGGGCGGCGATGACGGCAAGCGATTTCGCTCCCACCGCCAGGGGGACCAGGACCCCCAGAGGCAGGACGAAACTCCAGAACACCAGGTCGATCATGTCCAAACTCCGCCGCTGGTTTCCGATCCGATTGGGAGGGCGCGTCGACGGCTCGTCGTCCGACGTCGCTTGTCTCCCATAAGAGGCACGCGGAAAATGAGACCGGCGGCCTTAACGACGTTTTCGGAGAAGCGACCGTGCCCGAGTCCGGGGCGGATTTGACCACCATCCTCGCCCGAGCGCGGGAGGGGGACGCCCGAGCCCGGGGCGAGGTGCTCACCCGCGTTTACAGCGAGCTCCGAGACGTTGCGGCGCGGATGATGCTGCGGGAACGTCGCGACCACACGCTGTCGCCCACGGCGGTCGTCCACGAGGCCGTGATGCGCCTTCTCGGCGACGAGGTCTTCGACCGAGCCACGAACCGCGCCTTTTTGTTCTCGGCGGCCGCCCGCGCCATGCGGGAACTCCTCATCGACCATGCGCGGACACGGTCGGCGGCGCGTCGGGGAGGGAAATGGGAGCGGGTCCCGCTCGATTCGCTGGTCGACTACTTCGAAGGTCAGAACGTCGGGATCGGCGACGTTCACGAGGCGATCGATCGATTGACAGCGATCGACGAGCGGCAGGGGCAGGCCATCACGCTCCGCTACTTCGGCGGCCTGACGGTGGCCGAGGTCGCCACGGCGCTGGGGGTGTCGGCCGGCACGGTCGAGCGGGATTGCCGGCTGGGGCGCGCCTGGCTCCACAGTCAGTTGCGAGGAGAAAAAGCAGAATGAACTCCGAACGCTGGGGCCGAATCGGCGAACTGTTCGACGCGGCCGCGAGCGTCCCCCCGGCCGATCGCCGCGAATGGCTCCGCACCGCTTGCGACGGCGACGACGGGCTCCAGGCCGAGGTCGAATCCCTCCTGCGGCACGACGACGCGGCCGATCGCGAGGGGTTCTTCCCCGACCCGACGCCTCCGGCGGAGACCGTGGATTGGCCCGCGCCCCCGAGCCCCCGTGGAGAGTCGTCCACGGATCCCGCCGGACAGAGCGACGTCTTCTCTCCCAGGGCGGCGATCGCCGCTACCGGAGGGACGAGGTCGGACGAACTCAGGTCGGTCGTCCAGTCGCGTCTCCGACAGTTGCCGCTCATTCACATCTTGACGTTCGGCATGATGATCCTGCTCCGACCGTTCTTCCTCGGCCGGGTCTCCCCGTGGATCCTCGTCCCGTTCATCGTCGTCGTGCTGGGCCTGGCCGGGGTGGTCGCGCTGCTCTCCACGCGCCGCGTCTCGCTCCCGTGGCTCCGCAGAATCGAGCTTGGGATGGTGGCCGTCCTCGCCGGCCTCCTGCTCTTCTACTCGGCTCGGGGTCTGCTGACCCCCGTAACCGACGACGGCAGGCTCCGGGTGGAGCACATCTCGGCGGAGCGGATCATGAAGAACGCGGTTCTGCTCGCCTCGCTGTTGATGTTCATCCACGCCGTCTACATCCCGACGAACTGGCGACGGGTTGCGATCGTCTCCGGCTTGCTCGCTCTGCTGCCGCTCGTCTCGCCGGCGGCGGCGGCGTTGTACGACCCCTCGGCCGCGCATTGGCTCGTCGAGCCGCGGCCCGACGGCAATCGGATGATCTGGGTTCTGGCGATCGACGTCGGCTTCTTGTTCGTCCTGGCGGGAATCTCGTCCTTCGCCGCTCAGGCGCTCTCGAAGCTGCGGTCGGAAGTGGTCGCGGCGCGGCGGTTCGGGCAGTACCGCCTCGGCGAGCGGATCGGCTCGGGGGGCATGGGGGAGGTCTACCTCGCTGAGCACGAACTCCTGAAACGGCCGTGCGCCATCAAGCTGATCCGCCCCGACGTCGTCCGCGGGCCCGGTGCGATCAGGCGGTTCGAGAAGGAAGTCTACATCAACGCGACGCTCTCTCATCCCAACACGGTGGAGATCTTCGATTACGGCCTGACCGAGGATGGGACGTACTACTACGTCATGGAATACCTGCCGGGGATGAGCCTGGCGGATCTGGTTGCACAATACGGCCCCTTGCCTCCCGGACGCGTCGTCTATCTGCTCCGCCAGGTCGCGCTGGCGCTCCACGAGGCGCACCAGGCAGGCCTGATCCATCGCGACGTCAAGCCGTCGAACATCTTCGCCGCCCGTCGAGGCGGGATGGACGACGTGGCGAAACTCCTCGACTTCGGCCTGGTCCACGCCGCGGGAGCCCCGGCGTCCACATTCAGTGATGAAGAGGAGCGGCAGATCCTCGGCACCCCGCTCTACATGTCGCCCGAGCAGGCGAGCGGCTCTCGCACCCTCGACCCCCGGAGCGACATCTACTCGCTCGGAGCGGTCGCCTACTACCTGCTCACCGGCTGGCCTCCGTTCGAGGCTCGGACCCCGATCGAAGTGTTCGTCGCCCACGCCCGCGACCCGATCATCCCCCCTTCCCAACTCCAAAGCGCCGTGCAGGACGACCTCGAAGCCGTCGTCCTCCGATGCCTGGCCAAGGCCCCCCAGGATCGCTTCCCAGACGCCGAGGCCTTTGAAGCCGCCCTCGGCCTCTGCCGATGCGCCTCCGACTGGGACAAGGCCCGCGCCCGTCAGTGGTGGCTGAAGCGTCGGTAGGGCGCGAGCAAAGCACCGATTTTCCGGATGGCAACGCCCGAGCACCTGGGAATTCCAGCGTCGGGTGAATCAAGAATGCCGATCAGGGACCCTTTTCTAGACAAATGGAGGTTCTCACAAACACCTGGGAGACGGCCCGCCATGCCCGCCACCGAAGCGCAGATCCGCGCCAATCGCGCCAACGCTCAGAAGTCGACCGGGCCTCGGACCGAGGCCGGCAAGGCCCAGAGTCGACTCAACGCTCTGAAGCACGGCGTCCGTTCCAGGACGACGCCCCTGGTTCTGCCCCAGGAAGACCCGGCCGAACTGGAAGCCCGGATCCGCGACTGGATGGAGGACTGCCAGCCGACGAACGCCGTCGAGCAGGAACTGGTCGTCCGCGCGGCGCGGGCCTCGTGGGCGCTCGATCGGGCCGAGCGGTTCGAGACCGCCCTGCTCTCCCGCCGCGTCCGCAAGGCGATGCTCCAATCACGGACGAAACGAACGGCGAAGGTCGGCGATCTGGGACGGAAGCTCTTCGCTCTGGCCGGTCGAGGCCCCCTGCCGAGCTCCCTTCCCGACGATCCGGCCGCGTTCGTCGCCGCCCTGGAGGAATCGCCCGAGGGCGTGCGCTGGTTGATCGCGCGATGGTCGGAAATCGACTGCCTGATCCGTTCAGACCAGCCCTGGACGTTCGGTGATCAGTACAGGTTCGTCCGGCTGCTGGGAAAGCAGCCCCGCGACGCGGTCGACGACCCCGAGTTGAACGCCGTCTTCCTGGCCTGGGAGGTCGCCGAGGAGGGCTGGGGCGTCGACTTCTGGAAGAAGATGCTGGACATCACCGCCTACGACGAACCCGCCTTCAACTCCTGGCGCACGTGGCGCGAGATCGCCCCTCGCCCCGCCGACCCGGACGCGGCCATCGCGATGCTGCGGGAAATCGTCGACGGTCAAGTCGAACGACTGGAGGTCCTGGCGGTCGAGCTGAATGAGATCGAGGGCGAGAACGCCGTCGAAACAGCCGAACGGGCGTCGTTCGCCGTCGACGACACCGGCGAACGCCTGCACCGGTTCCAGACCGCCCGCGCCCGCGAACTGATCAAGACCGTCGAGACTCTAGCCCGCCTCCGCAGGGAAGCCGGTCGGCCGGAGCCTCGCAAGGTCGCGACGCAGGAGAATTCGCCGAACGAACCCGCCGCCGCGACGCCCGAAACGACGATTCAACATGAAGTTAAGATACAAAGCGACGATCCGTCGATCGACGAACGAACCCGTCCGGCGGCGACGGGCGGACCTCGGCTGCGGGTGGTCGCCAGGGATGGAAAAGGCGAAGGCCCGAGGGGGACGCCCTCGGGCCTTCGGGATGGTGGTCAGGTTGCGACGGGCGGAAGCCGGATCAGCTCCGCTTCTTCCGCATCGAAGCGAGCCGGACGCCGTCGAAAGACTGGATCGCCTGGCTGAAGGCGTCGGACGCGAGCGGAGCGGCCGTGGTCGCCGCCGCCGAGGCTGCGACGACCGACTTGACCACGACGCCCTGCGGCGAGGTCGACGACTCGGCGGTCGCGGCCCCAGCCTTCGCCTTGGCCTTGATCGCAGCCGCGGTCGACTGGGCGAACCGCCCCCGAACCGGGGTGCGGAGCCTGGCGGCGGCGGCGATCTGGAACGTCACGGCCGCGACCGGAGTCGTCGAGCCGTCGGCGCCCAGGATCTCGGCCGTCAGCGAGTAGTTGCCGGCGCGGAAGCCCGCGGGAAGCTGGTAGGTGTAGCCGCCGCTCGCGTCGGCGACGACCGTCCCAACCTTCTTCGAGGCCGCGACGCCCGCCTTGCCGAGGTAAAGCTCAACCGTGGCCCCCGGCGCGGTCGTCCCCAGGAACCAGGGCTGCGAGGCCCCCTTCTCGGTGGTCGCCGCGAGAGAGAGCGACGGCAGGACGACGGGCGAGGACGCCTGGATGACGGGCGTCGTCGAGGCCGCCGGAGCCGTCGTCTCGACCACTGGGGCGGTCGTTGCGGTGGTCGTCGTCGTGGTGGTCGTTGCGGTGGTCGTGGTCGCAACCACATCCCCCGTGGGGGCGGGCGCCACCATGATGGAGGCCGTCGCGGAGGCCTTCTGAGCGACCGGCGACGTCCCGGCGATCAGGGCCGACGACGAGAGCTGACGGTAAGCCAGCGGCGAATTCACCGGGACGACGGGCGTTCCCGCGGCCGAGAAGACGGCCACCTGCGAGTCGGACCCGTTGGACTGCAACTGATCGTTCTTCACCAGGAACTGGCCCGTGCTCGGACGGTAGACGCCGGGGATGTCGTAGCCCACGCCGGCGTAGTCGGCCGGCGACGGGATGTCGCCCGCCTTGAAGACGACCGTCGTCGGGAAGGGCGAGCCGGACAGCCGGGCGATCGTGAACACGCCGGTCGCCGGATTGAAGACCGCCGGGATCATCTTGTACGGCTGGTTGGTCTTGAAGGAGATCCAGTTGTCGTACATCCCCGGCGCGGGGACCTGGTTCGCCGGCAGAGTGGCGACGACGGAGGACGTCGACGTGCTCCGGTTGAAGGCGATGAACTGGCCGGTCGAAGGACGATAGACGGCGATCTGATCGTAACCCAACCCCAGGTAGTCGCCGACGAGCGGAACGTCGCCGGTCTGCCCGAAGGTGTAGTTCTTGACCGTCCCGGTGGCGCTGGTCAAGCTCCACTTGCCGACCCCGCCGACGAGGTCGAAGACGCCGTACTCACTGGCCCCCGGCCCATCGAAGTTGCCCACGACAGGCTGGCTGGAGTTCGCCGTGCCGAACTTGAAGACCAGGCCGCCCTGCGTCGACCGCCAGACGACCCAGGTGCTGTCGCCGGGGCGGTAGGTGACGATGTCTTCCTTGCCGTCGCCGTCGAAGTCGCCCGCGAGCGGGATGTCCGTGACGAGCCCGACCTTGGTTCCGTTGGGGAACCAGATGGGGACCAGCGACGGCGGAGTCCGCCGGCCGAACCACTGACCGCTGTTGGCGGACGAGTTCCGCAGGTAGAGGATGGCCTGCGATTGCGACTTGCTGACGGTCCCCGAGTAGTCGAACGAGCTGCCGGAGTAATCCATGCCGGTCGTCACGATGGTCGTGACGAGCTTCGAGCTGTTGCTCGGCGCGGGGTTGCCGGCCGGGTCGACGGCGGTCGCCGTCAGGGAGATCACGCCGTTGTCGAGCGAGAGCGGCAACTGGACCGAGTAGTTGCCCGAGGCGTTGGCCGTGACCTGGGCCAGGACCGAGCCCGTCGGGGCGCCCGTGCTGGAAGCCTGATAGATCCGGATGATCGAGCCGGCGTTGGCCGCCCCGACCGTCCCGGTGAAGATCGGCTTCCGGACGTTGGTGATCCCGTCGCCGACGATCCCGGAATCGGTCGTCGAGCTGAGGATCAGGGTCGGCGGCGCGGTCGGGGCCGTCGTCTTGATGTGGAACGTCACCCCCGGGCTGGGGTTGTTGGCCGGGCCGGCCGCGTTGGACGCGAACGCCGCCACGGTGTAGGTCCCGTCCGGAGTGGTGGGGATCTGAAGGACGAACGCCCCGTTCGCTCCGGCCGTGGTCGTGACCGCGGGCGAGAACGAAACGTAGACGCCGGAGGAGTTCTTGTACTTCAGCTCGACCGTGGAGCCGGCAGTCGTAACGCCGGTGAACCGGGGGTTGGACTTGTTGGTGTAGTTCTGGGTCGGGTCGATCCCCGTGTTGTCCGCCGCGAGGAGCGACAGCGTGGGATCGGCGGGGACCGTCGAGTTCCCCAGGTCGGAGGCCTGCAGGTTGATCGTCAGCGTGATCACGTTGCCGACCGCGCCGGCGTCGTCGGTGGCGTAGATCTGGATGACCTTGAGGCCGTTGGTCGGGATGGCCCCGGCGTTCACCTTGAGGTTGGTGAAGTTGCCGAAGCTGTCGGTCCAGTTGGCGGCGTTGTTGGTGCTCAGCAGGCTCTTGTCGAAACCGCCGATGACCTTGCCGTCGGTCAGGTCGTAGATCGTGATCCGGGTGGCGTCGCCGAATCCGGTCGCCATGCTCAATCCCGAGACCCGGAACTGCGACGTGGTGACGATGGTATTGCCGCTGGTGTCGACGCCGCCGGTGTCGGCCGGGTTGAGCTTCACGGTTCCGGGGACGACCACCGGGGCCATCCGGATGGCGAACATGCCTCGGCCCCAGGTCGTGGCCACCAGCACGTCGGGGTCGGCCGCCGAGGTCGACGTCGGATCGTAGGGCCCGGCCAGATTGGACATCCCCGTATTGGGATCGATCGCACCCAGCGACAGGTCGAGGTCGGTCGTCGAGGTCCTGGGGAGCAGACCGCCGTCCGCCACCGAGCCGTCGATCGATTGGTTGGGGAAGGACGTCCAGGTGACGCCGTTGTCAATCGACCGGTAGACGCCGGAATTCGCGGAGACGTAGAGGACCGGGTGCAACCCCGAGCCCACCGGGTCGGCCGCCGAGTTGGGGATCGAGTACCGCCAGTCGACGACCATCGCCGTGAGGTACAGCGACTGACTGAGCTTGGTGGAGTTGGGGTCGGTGCTCTGGTCGTAGTTCTGGCCGAAGATCGTGTAGGCGATGTCGCGGAGGTTCCCCGTGACGTTGATCCACGCCGCGTTCGCGGCCAGCGAGTCGGCGACGTAGTAGACGCCCACCTGGGTCACCGCGTAGGCCGCGTGGCTACCGCGGGTCGGGCTGGGGACGATCCGCAGGATGGACGAGCCGTCGAGACCGGTGGAGGATTCGGTCCAGGCGTTCCCCGTCCCGCCGCCGCCCGTCTGCGTGATGAAGATCCGGCCGCTCGAGGTGCCGACGTACATGAAGTTGCCGAGGTTGCCGATCCCGCCCGGCGCGGTCGGGTCGGGGGCGCCGTACGCCAGGGCCTGGCTGTAGCCGCCGGGGGTGCCGAAGACGGAGGGGTCGCCGATCTGGAACCAGGTCTGGCCCTGGTTCGTGGTCGCGAAGATCCGCCCGGTCCCCGAGCTGATGATCATCTGCTGACCGGTGAGCGGGTTCACCGTGAACGTCGCCCCAGGCCCGGGAGCCCACTGCGGGTCAGGCGTCGTCGAGTTGCCGCTCGACTGGATCAGGTTGAACGTCCGGCCCGTGTGGTCGACCTGGAAGAAGGTCGTGCCCAGGTTGAGCGGCATCGAGCCCGGCTGGAAGGACTGGTAGATCGTACCGGTCCCCTGCTGATCGAACGCGACGCCGCCGGAGTTGGCGCCGCCGGACGTCTGGAACCAGGTGAGGTACCCGGTGTTCAGGACGTTGCTCGAGGAGACCTGACCGCCGTCGTTGCCGGCGGCGGCGAACAGAGCCGCGTCGACGCTGCTCGCCGTTCCGGCGTTGTTCGGCTGCACGGCCCCGTAGTAGAACTGGGCGATCTGAAGGTTGCCGTTGCGGTCGGCAACCGGCGTCGGCGTCGTCCCGACGCTCGTTCCGACCAGCTGCGTGCCGTTGTCGTCGAGCACCGAATAGACGCCGCGATTGCTGCCGTAGATCAGCCGCGGCAGGCCGGTGATCGGGTCGACGATTGTCACCAGCCTGTTATAGGTGGGCGTGGTCGTATCCGCGATCGACAATGGGGCGTCGAAGGGGATCCACTCGGTCCCGAAGCCGTTGTTCGTGAACTGCCCCAGCCCGACGGCGAATCGGGTGGCGGTGGCGTTGAACGGGTTGTCCGGATCGCGGATGTAGTTGATATAGGTCTGCTGGCTCGGGATCGGGAAGCCGACGGTCGGGATGCGGGTGGCCCAGCCGTTGACGATGCTGTCGACGGTGACCGGACCGGTCGAGCTCCAGTCGGTCTGGCCGTCGGCGGCCACCGAGGAGAACGTGGTCAGGTTCTGGGCGTCCCAGATCTTGGTGGAGTCGACCCGGATGATCCCCGTGTCGGAGTTGGCGGCCTCGTAGCCGCCCAGGTAGACGATGTTGGGATTGGTCGGATCGATGGCCAGCGACAGAGCCTCCTGGCCCCGACCGTTGGTGATCGTGTAATCGTTCAGAGCGATGTCGTTGCTGGGAATCGCCGGAACGTGTCCACCCAACGGCGGCTCGGTCGGGATCCGGACCTTCACCCAGTTCTGTCCGAAGTCCTTGGTCATGAACAGGCCGTAGAACCCGCCGTCAGGGCTCGATACGGCGGCGTAGAGCCAGCCGGCGTAGATCTTGTCGTAAAGCGCGACGCCCGTCAGGGCGGGCTTCGCCAGGACGATCCGGCCATGAGCCCCGTTGGGGTTCACCGTGCCGTTGGCCACCGCCACGTTGTTGTTGTCGCGGGTGTCGATGATCAGCGGGTTGCCCACTCCGCCGGCCATGAGATTCCAGACCTGGCCCTTGTTGGGGCTGATGTAGACGCCGTCGCCCTCGAAGGCGGCGTAGACGATCTGGAGGTTGGGGTCGGTGCCGCTGCCCGTGCTCGACGGATCGAGGATGACGTCGGTGGCGTCTCCCGCCTTCATGAGCTGCCAGGTGGCGCCCGTGTTAAGGCTGCGCCAGAGACCGCCGTTGTTGCCGCTGACCGCGGCGTAGATGATCACCTGGTTGGTCAACGTCGCCTTGGGATCGACGACCACCTTGAAGACCGTCGAACCGACGAAGGCCCGGTCGCGGAGCGGCGACGAGATCGGCAGGAGGTTGCCCGAGGAGTCGACGTTGGTGGTGCTGTCGTACAGGCCCCAGGTCGCCCCGCCGTCCTTGGAGATCAAGAAGCCGACGCCCGTCGTCCCCTGGTCGGCGTTGCCGGTGGACGCGATCACGATCGACTGGTTGGGGTCGTTGTTGCGGCCGAAGACCGCGATCGATCCGATGTTCAGGCCGCTGGTCGGACCGAAGTCGGTCAGCGGGATGTAGGTGGGGCCCTGGCTGTCGGTGGTCAGGAAGTTGGTCGTCTTCCAGACGCCGCCGGTGGCCCCGCCGATGAAGAACGTGTTGCCGCTGGGATCCGAGGGATCCTGGGCGATGGCGCCGATCAGGCCGCTCGAGCCGCTGACCGTGGCCGGACCGACCGACGTCCAGGTGTTCCGCGACAGGGCGTTGGACGGGTCGGACTGGAAGATCCGGAAGCTGCTGCTGATGCGGTCGGCGACCGGCTCGCCCAGGCCCGAGGTCGGCAGCGGCTTCTCGAACAGGAGCGACCAGTTGTTGAGCGTGGCCGTCGTGCCGCCGGTGCTGGTGATCTTCAGCTGCCAGGCTCCGCCCGAGATCAGGTCGAGGAACCCAGACGCGGTCGTCAGCGGCGTCAGCGGGTTGAACGAGGCCGCGGAGTAGGGCGGCAGGCTCTGGCTGATCGGCGTGGACGCGTTGTCGTCGAGGATCGCGTCGACGAAACCGCCGGTGTTCGGGCCCTGCGTGAGGCTCGTGAACAGCGTGATGGTCTTCTGATCGGCCTGGCCGGGATGATAGGTCAGCGTGGCCGTCAGCGGCGCCACGTTGGCGGTCGACAGGCTCAACCGCAGTCGGAGCCCGGAGAGGCCCGACGTGGCGCTCGTCCCCTGGATCAGGAAATTGTCAGGGACGTTGATGGTCGAGGTGATCGTGTTGGCCACCAGCGACTGGTTCACGGTCCCGCTGTTGTACGTCACCGAGGTCGTCGGGACGTTGACCGCCTCGCCCCGGAGGACGTCGACGCCGGCGTTGAGGTTCGAGTCCACCGCCTGGCCGTAGCGGTCGACGATGGTCGGCGCGACCTGGAACGTGTAAGTCCCGCTGAGGCTCTGCATCGGGAAGCCGATGGCGAAGGTCCGGGCGTAGAGGCCCACCAGGCCGACGGGCGTCACCGTGATGTTCGGCGTGACGCTCATCGACCAGGAGTTGAGGACCCCCACCGATCCGGTCTTGCTGTTGACGACCCTGAGCGTCCACGCCCCGTCGATGGACATGTTGCCGAACGTGGTCGCCAGGCTGCCCCCCGCCGGTCGGTACGATCCGGTGAACGGAGCCTGCGCGGACGTCACGCTCGTGATCGACTGAGCCGCCGAGTCGCTGAACGTGGTGTTGGTGAAGTTGGCCCCCGCCCCGCCGACTCCGGAGAAGAGCAGCAGCGAGGTCCCGTTGGGGGCGACCAGGTAGACGGACAGGCCGGAGGCCGTCGGGAAGGTGACGTTGAGCGTCACCGTGAGGTTCTTCGCCGTAAACGTCCCACCGTAGCTGGGCACCGTCAACGTCGACAGCAGAGTCCCAGCGACCGACGACGAAAGAGGCGCGGGAATCGACTGGCCCGTCTTATCGGAGGCGAAGTACTGCGGCCCGAGCAGCGAACCGGTCGGCCCCATGATCGAGAGCACGTCCGCGGCCGTGAACGACGAGGCCAGGATGTCGCGGTCGAAGGTGAGGTTCATCTTCGAGTTCGTGCCGTTCAGCACCAGGTTGTCCGACCCGGTGCTATTGGTCGCCGACGTCGACGCGACGTGGGCCCCCGGCACGATCAGCGGCAGGGTCATCGAGCTGAACGGAGCGGTCAACAGGTCGGTGATGGTGCTCCCCCAACTCACCGCGGAGGTGCGAGTCGGGTAGGGCGCGAGATAGTAGTCGCCCGGGGTCTTGCTGACGTAGCCGACCTGGAACGGGCTCTCGCCGGCGATGCCGTTGGCGTTCTCGTCGATCTGGTTGCCCGTCACGAGACTGCCCAGCGCGTTGTAGCGACGGATCCGGTCGGTGATCGTACTCGACGGAATCACCGCGTAGCTGTAGGTGCCGACCAGGTTCGTGTAGGCCGACGTCGAGCCGCCGTTCCAGGGGTCGAAGACCACCTTGAACATCGTGTATCCGATCAGCACCCCCTGGCTGGTGAAGACCTGGGAGCCGTCAACCGGATCGACCCTGACGATCGGCAACGAGACGTACGACGAAGTGTTGCTCGTCCCCTTGAAGAAGACGGCGATGTTGGCGTTCGTCATCACGGCCACGGGCCGGTCGAAGGTGATGACGAAGGAGTTGGCCACCGGCGACCCGTCAGCCGCGCGGAGCGTGTTGATCACATCCCCCGGCTGACCGACGACCCCCTGGGTGCTGCCGAGGATACGAGGTCCGACCGCGACGGTCAGGCGCTGGACGTAGGTCTGGAAAGTCCTGCCGATGACGTTGTTGGAGCTGTCGAGAGTGGACCTGTTCTGGTTGCCCGCCCAGGCGACGTAGACCTGCCCTGCCCCCACGGCCAGGCCCATCTGGACGCCGAAGCCGTAAGCCGAAGCCGCCGGGCTGACCCCAGTGAAGTTGTCGCCGGCCGGGTTGAGGACGACCGTCTGGCCGGTGATGGCGTCGATCGAGGTCTGAGTCGGGCTAGCGTTGGACTGGGCGCTGAAGGTGCCGCCGCCGTCGAGGCTGGCCGCCACGTAGATCGCCGACCGCGAGCGGTCCGAGTCGTCGCGGCCGTCCCGCCAGGACATCACCAGCGTGCCTGTCGCCTGGTCGACGGCGGCCTGAGGCAGGAACTGGGCCCGGCCGACGATCTGCCCCAGAGTCGTGTTCTTGTTGGCGCCGCTGTAGCCGTCGACCGATCCCTGGTCGTCGTTGACGATTCCCTGGTTGACCCAGGTCACGCCGCCGTCGTCGGACGTCACGAGGAAGATGTCGGTGTTGTCCGCCGGGTTGTCCTGACCCGACGTCCTGATGTTCATGTAGCCGACGTAGGTGACGTAGATCCGGCCCTGGTACTGACTGTACGAGCCCAGGGTGTTGTCCTGCGCGACGCTGATCTCAGGACCAATCCCCTGCGGCCCGGCCGCGGCGGAAGCGCGGGCGAAGGTGCCGCTGAGACTGCCTCGAACGTTCGTGTAGTCCGTAACAGACTTGGTGGCCGAGTCGGCCACCGTAAACGTCGTGGTGTTGGCCACCGCGCCCGACGTGGCGGTGATGCTGAAATCACGCAGCACGGGGCCGGGGTTCGTGCCGTTGTTGCGATTGGCGATGATCGTCAGGGTCCACGTACCCGAGACCTGGGCCGCCGTCAAACCCAAGGTCGAGAGGTACTGGAGGCTTCGATAGCCGTTGGCGCCTTGATCGAAGGCCTCGGTGCGGTACGTGCTCGTATAGGCGCCGGCGGTGCTGCGGTCGTTGACGCTCCGGGCTGCGCCGTCGTCGAACGTCGTCGGAATTTCGCCGTAGGGAATGAGGTTCGGCGCCGTACCGAACGTCCCTGCCATGCCCATGTTGGCCCCGGTCACGCCACGATTCTGAGGATTGGGCGTGGTTCCGGAAGCGTCCATGCCGGGAGAGAACAGAAGAATCCTCACCGGCTGGCCCGTGGCCGGGTCGATGACGCCGGCCGGCGCGGTCAGGTAGGCTCCCAGCCAGGACACGTCGGTCTGCTGGATCTCCAGATTGACGATCAGCTTCGAGAGCGAGGAGAACTTCGTCGGATCGACCGTCAAGTTGACGGGGAAATCCGTGGTTTGAACGATGTAGGGCCCAGACGACGTGGTGATCGCCTGGTTGATGGGGACGCTGCTCCCCGCGATCGGGTAGACGGCCTGGTACGAGTACCCACCCGACACCTGGGTCGCCTGGATGGCGTCGCTGGTGAAGTTGGAAGCCCGGCCGAAGTTGTCCCAGACCACCGTGGCGCCGCCGCCGGCCGTGGCGGACGTCCCCTGCGCGGCGACGATTTTGGGAGTAGCCATGGCGTAGACGCCGGCCGACGACGTCCAACGTCCCCAGGCGTTGGCGCTTCCCCCGGCGAGATTGTTGACCTTAACCGCCCCGCTGAAGGTGTTACCGCCGTCCGAGGACGAGATCACCTGGATCGAGTTCGCGTTCCAGGACGACCCGTTCTGATTGAAGATCCCCGTGGGAGTCGTTTCCTGGGTCGTCCAGCCGATCCAGACGTTCCCGGCATAGGGATCGGTCTGCGTGGCCCCGCTCGTCGGGTCGGTGAAGGACGTCTGATTGTCGTCGACGGTCAGCGTCGGATTGAGTACCGGATCCGTCGTCCACTGGCGGACGATCTGGTTGCTGATCACCGCGGTCGGCGTCCCGCCGGAACCGGTCCCCGGGAAGTTGAACTTCTGCAGGACCAACGCCCCGGACGAGTTCGACGCGTTGCTCTGCTGGGTCAACACATAAAAGTGGTGGCTGTTATCGAACGCGATCAGGGGGTTGGTCGTCTGGGTGTACCTCGTGAACACCCCGTTGGAAGGCGCGATCGCCGCATCGATCTGCGTACCACCGCCCGCGATGTTGCTCCCCATCGCGGTCCACGTCGCGCCGCCGTCGTTCGAATAGGACCCCTGAACGAGGGTCGTATTGCCCGGCGCCAGCGACGGGTCGTTACGCACCCAGATCGACACCAGGTGATACGGGTTGTAACGGTCCACGACGACCGTCGGGCTGCTGACGTTGCCCCCCGTCGTCGAGATCCCCGCCACCGAACCCGCTACCTGGGGCGCCGGCAGAATCGCCAGCAACGTCCGGGGCTCCAGGTGCTCCAGCACGGTTTGACGCGCATGCGCCTTCCGGGCCCTCTTCAGCCGGGCGTCCATGCGAAGGCCTTTACCAAGACCACGAGAGGGGACGTCCGAAGCACCCGTGCGCATGACCTGGATCTCCAAATCTCACGTTGAGGATTCGCCCTTCGCCCGGCGACGACGGTGGCGATATAGAGCGACTGCGCGGCTTATCTCGATCGACGCATTGAGCGAATCTATGGTGGATCGTCAAAACATGCCGGTTTATCCCACCGGTGTCAACTCCCCAAACGACCCATTTTACCCGTCCACCCACCCTCGCCGACCTAATCGCCCCACACATTCTCCATCGTCCCAAACGGACACATGTTTGTTATCATCCATGCCGCTAATCATCCATGTCAAGTATCTTCTCGTTTTTTATTCGACGGCCTGTCCCAAATCGAAAACCTGCGCGTACTGAGCCGCCCTCCCCTCCCCTGCCCCACCTGTCGTCCGCTCGTGAACCCGTCCCCTCGCTCCTCCCTTGAAGAGGAACTCTTGGCCGCTTCGAGGCACCGTAGAACGAGCTTCGTTCTGAAGGTGTGGCGACTCTCACGAGCCGCACCCGTGGTCGCCTTGGAACCCCGCGATCAAGGCCGCCGAAGCACCATGCTCACCCCATCAGATTGACGGCGATAAACCGATGTCGCTTGGTGCCAATACCGCAAGGCTTCAAGACGACCGATGAACCAAGGCGCCAAGTTTCCAAGGTGCCAAGAATCACCAGTCCTCAAGGGGCCTTGAAACCAAGCTTCTGCGAGTGCCTTGAAGTCATGGCTTCCTGGCATCCGAATGCCAAGCGACCCAGGCGTCAGGATTCCAAGCGGGCGATTCTTCAATTCGCCAGGGCGACAAGATTCCTTGGAACCCAGCTACCTAGCATGACCAATCACCTTGTTTCCTATGAACCCACACACCTTGACGCCTTGGTATCAAGGCCCCTGGATCAGGCGTCGCCTTGATTCATGGACAGCATGGAGCCTTGGTTTCAAGCAGTGCCGGCCCGCTTGACGGCTCGACGAATTTAGAGGTTGTCCGCCGGCGGCTCTCGCAATGCCGCTCGGCCGATCCCACGACTCGCAGGGTCCAACCGGTGATTGGAGCGAGCCGCCTGTCGTTCTACTGTTGCAGATTCCAAGGCTCCAAGCGACCAAGGCCTCCAGATGCCTTGGCACCTTGGTTCCAAGTCGACCGCATCGACTTGATGACGAGTTGTCAATAAACCAAGTTCGTCGAGGCGATTTGCTGAGGTTGGCGACTGGTTCACCTTGAAGTCAAGGAGCCACAGGCGACATGACGGCAGGATTGACTTGGAATCCACTCGCCTGGAGTCCGATTCCTCAAGCCCCCAAGGATCATGGCCGATCGATGCGCCAATCTATCAAGGCTTCAAGGTCGCCCTGACGTCTTGGCGTCTGCTAGTCCAATGTGACTTGAACTCAAGGTTCATCGTGCGCCATGACGACTTGACGCCCAGGCCCCTTGATCATCTTGGCGCCTTCATCGCTGGGAACCGATGCAACAAGAGCCCATGGGACATGGAGCGGCTCGATGCCTTGGCGCCTTGCTTCCAGATTCCACTTGGTCGCTGGACGACTTGAAGACGAGTCGTCGAGGTGATCCAGCGACATTGGCGTGTCGTCGCCAAGGTTCCAAGGCGAATGGGGACCTCGGTAGATGGGAGCCGATTCGTCGAGTTCCCAAGGAAACGACAAGTCATGGATACCAGCGACCGATAAACCAGGATGTTAAGCGATCGAGGCTTCAATTCTTCAAGAGATCGAGGCCTCAAGGCGCCATGAAACGTCGGAGCCCAGCGACCCAGGGACCAAGGTTCCAAGGCCTTGTTGTAAGGCCGTTTCGCATCAGACTTTCGCCGCGACGAAGAGAGTCCGACCTGGGCGCAGGGGAGGGGGGATCATGAGGAGCGTTGCGGTCACCAACGCCAAGGGCGGAGTCGGCAAAAGCACGACGGCCATCAACCTGGCCGCCGCGCTGGTCGAGCTCGATCAGCGCGTGCTGCTGGTTGATGCGGATCCATCGGGCAACGCAGCGCTGGGATACTTCCCCCGGGGGGCACCGGAGATCGGTCTCGCCGACGCGCTGCTGGAAGGCTCGGGACTGGCCGACGTGGCGATGGCCACGGAATACCCCGGGCTCGACGTGGTTGCTCCCGGCGACCGCCTGGGGAACTGTTCGGATCAGATGGGCGGCGTCCAGGGATTGGGGCAGGGGCGTGAGTTCCGCATCCGCCGACTGCTCAAAGGGCTGACCGGATACGACGTGGTCATCTTCGACACCAGCCCGGTTCTTACGCCGTTGAACGTGGCGATCCTTTACGCCGTGTCCGAGATCATGATCCCCATCGATCCTTGCGTCGCGGCCCTCGCCGGCGTGCGGGCGCTCGAGGATCTGGTGCGGACCGTCAGCGAGTTCCGCCTCGAGTTCACCGACGCCGGACCGCTGGCGATTTCCGGTGTGCTCATTACAAGGGTCGACCGCACGCTGGTCTCGAAGCAGATTGAGGCCGAGGTCCGCAACTACTTCGGGCCCATCGTCCACGAGATGGTCGTGCCGGCGTCGGTCAAGTTTCGCGAGGCTTATGCGCGCGGCATGCCCCTGATCCACTACGACCGCCTGAGCCCGGCGGCCTCGGCTTACCGGGCAGCCGCTCAATCGTTCCTGGAAGGTCGGGCCGCCGAAGCCCCCGCCGCAGCCTTGTCCGAGGCCGAGAACGAGGACGTCGACCCCGTCGACTCCGAGTACCGCGAAGCCTCCTGAACGTCCGTCGGTACCGATGTATGGACCATAGTTGTCCGCGGCGCGACCGCGGGCGCGAGCGAGACCCCAGCCGACCCCGACGCCCGACGGATGCGGCGACGGAAGGAGGTAGACGATGAGCAGCCCAACCCGCCGCGGAGGCATCCCCGGTCCCGAGAGCCGGACCGGCCTGACCCGGCCGAGCATGACCGAGGCCGAATTCGAGCGCCGGCTTACCGCGCAGACCGGAGCAGGGGATCCCCCAGCAGCGCAGGCGGCCGTCGCCGAGCCGATGGACGCCGACGCCTCGAACGATCAGGAGCCGGTCGGCCGGACCGCGTCGGCGTCCTCGACGTCGCGCGCCCGCGCCTCGCGAGCCAAGCCGGCGAAGCCCCGGCGCGTCCAGCGGATGTTCGCCATCGAGGAAGACGTTGACAAGAAGCTCTGGCTGTACGCGATCCACATGGGCAAGGACCGCTCGGAAGTCGTCAACGATCTGCTGCGGCCGCTAGTCGCGTCGATGGTCCTTTACGACTCGCGCGACCGCCGCTCGGGACGAAATTCCGACGCCGCCGCCGACCGCGATGCGGAGGGCGACGCCGCCTGATCGAAGTCAGGCGGAGTCGCCTTCGGGGAAGAGCAGGGGCTGGCTGGAGCCCAGCTTGCCGTCGCGGATTTTGACTTCCAGGGCGGCCAGGCAAAGTGGTTCGAGCATCTTCTTCCAGCGGCTCAGGCCGGGATTCTCGGCCTTGACGGTCGCCAGGATCGCGTCGCGTTGATCGGTTGGGAGCTTTTCCCAGGCGGCCTTGAGTCGAGCCTCACGCTCCTCCTGGTCGCGGGCGGACGCCTTGGCCTCGGCCTTCGATTCAGCCGCTTTGCGATCGGCCTCCTCGCGCCGGGCCGCGGTCGACTTCTTCGCCGCGCTGGTTTCCGTCTCGGATCGGAAGTCGTTCGGCTCCTGGTAGTCGGACCGGATCGAGGCCACGAGGTAGCCCGCCGGGTTCTTGCCGACCCGCTTGTCCTCGTTGCGAATCAACCAGTCGAAGACCTCGATCTTGGTGAGGATGCGGGCGGCGGGATGCTCGGCCACGAGTTCCTGGGCGGCCTTGGCCACCACACCTCGGCTCCGAAGCGCCTCGACCAGTTCCGAGGGCTCGTCCTCGCACGCGTCGACGCCCTCGCCGGCGGCCGCGCCGCGACGCCCACGGATCAGGATGATCCGCCACGTCCCCCGTTTGACGTACGAGTAACGCTCCTCGGGCGTCAGGACCTCCAGGAACCCGAGCTGCTCCAGTTCGTCCAGGGCGGGCTTGAGCCGTCGCTTCAGCTCGGTCGGCGCATAGGTCCGGCTCAGGCCGATGTGCTCGCAGGCCAGCGTCCGCAGGTCGAAGTCGAGCCGGGTCCGACGATAGAACCGCTTGTCCAGGAACCGGTACATCCGCTTGGTCGTCGGAAGACGGAGCTTCAGGTAAAGCTCCAGGTCGAGCTGCTTGAGGTTGCCGCTCTGGAAGCTCTGGAACATCACGTCGTTCCACTTGAAGCTTGAGAGGGGCAGGGGAGGCTTCTCCGCCTTGGCGGAGCCCTTGCCGGCCTTGCCCGCCCGTGCCGAGGACTTCCGCCAGCGCTCGCGGTCGTAGAGGGTGACGTTGTCCAGGACGTGGAACTGCTCGTCGACCCAGCTCTTGGCCGTGTTGTCCCACCAGGCGTTCTCGTACATCAGGACGACGCCCACCCAGCGGTGCAGCGCTTCCTCGATCCGACGATAGCTCTGGCCGCTCTGGGGCCACCCCAGCAGCTCGATCAGCTCGTACCGCGAGAACGGAACCCGGGCGTCGGTGAAGTTGCTGCGACGCTTGGTGAGCTGGATCAATCCGACGAGCACCTCGTCGTCCAGCGAGGTGGGGAGACCGTGCTTATGGGTCCCCATGATCGTCAACCGACGGATGATCGGTGGGCTGTCGCGCAGTTCCAGGCGGTCCTCGAAGACCAACGTCGTTTGACCATCGGGAACCCGGTCGGTCAGAGCGGCGATCGGGAATTCGGCGAGGTTCAGTTCATCTTTCCAGCCTGCGTCTCCCGCAGTCGTCGTCTCCTCGGTCGGCGGTTCAACGGCCTCGCCGTCCTCGAACATCAGCTCCAGCTCTTCCATCCCGATGCTCCCGGTGTTCGGCCCAAAAGGCTTCGCATCGAGATCCGTCCCGTCCCCGTCTTCCTGGTCGAAAAATCGAAGAACAACAGCAGGCCGTGTTGTTGTCTTTCTGTCTAGAACAAGAGTCTAGAAACAAATTCTCTGCATCGCAAGATGCTGGTAATCAATAACTTACAGAGCCTAAGTATGTCCCGTTAATCGGTAGTGGTATGCCCGGTCTATCGTGAGTGCACGCCCCAAGTATGTCTGGGCTATCGTGAAAAGTATGTCCGGTTAATCGCCGATTGACCCCAGTTTCATGCTCGGTCTATCGGTGTGTTCTCTAGTCCACTACGGGTAGATAATCGTTAGTGTTCTAATGCGCGCAAGGAGCCGTTCCACGAAGTATGCGCCATGAATCGTTATGATCGCCTGATCACGATGAAAAGGGGCTGTGGATCGAGAGAGAACCTGTTCGCGGCTCTTTGAGTGCCGATCGACGGCGACGCTGACGGAGAAGAGGGGTGAGGGCCTGGAGAGCTTGTGGATGAGTATGCTCGGTCTATCGTTATGTACCTCTGAATCGTTTCGACGCGGCGTACTCGCGATCGCTTCCGAAAGTATGTCCGGTTGATCGTT